>CAMDKO010000191.1 GCA_945901155.1 Pedobacter schmidteae | reverse complement strand
CCCGGGGAAAAGCCCTGTATGCTACGCATTGCCAGTCTTGTCATGGGATAGATAAGAATGGAGATGCAGATTATCCCTCATTAGCAGGCCTTAAAAGCCGAATGACTGAAGAAGAAGTATTAATTAAAATAAGAGGTGGTGGTGGCAGGATGCCATCCTTTGCAAATATAATTGCAGGGAAGGAAGAGGCTATTATTTCGTTTCTATTTAATAATGATTCACAATCAGCTAAGGAAATTAATTTCATGAAAGAAATAGCAAAAAGCGAATCAGCGAATAAGGATGCGGATAAATTTAAACTAAGCACCCCCGTCAGTTACCTTGATGTTTTATCCAATGGTAAATTCCGTGATGTAGAAGGACGCTATGGTATTAAACCTCCATGGACGACCCTAAATGCAATTAACCTTAATACTGGGGACTATGAATGGTCTATTCCATTAGGTAATTATCCACATTTGCAGGAAAAAGGGGAGCCGGAAACAGGTTCCGAAGGGAATACCGGGCCAATTGTAACTGCCGGTGGCCTTGTATTTATCGGTGCTAACATGGGTGCAAATAACTTTAAGTTTCGGGCTTATGATAAAGATTCAGGTGAGTTGTTATGGGATACTCAAATTCCAGCAAACACCACATCCAATGCATCCACCTATTTAAGTGGTAAAAAACAATATATTGCTGTTTCAGTTGCAGGTGATTTAACTAATCCTGCAGGATATATTATGGTTTATGCTTTGTTTGATAAGAAAAAATAAAATATATTTTGTTGATTTTTATTAAATTTTTCCTCCCCCTCTTTTTTATAATTAGTAATCTCTCTGTATATTTTATGCAATAATTCCTAACAATTTGCTATTACTGAATTAATATTCAGGTAATATATGTTCTTTATAATTGCTAAGTTTAAACAGAACGAATTGAATCAAATTTACGCTCAGTTATCTGAATTTCTTTTCCACTTCATCTTTATTCGTTTTTCTAAGATCAACTCCTTTTTTAGACATTAATGAATAAAAACAAGAGACACGTAGAACTCGTTGTGATCTCAGATGTGCATCTCGGCACCTATGGCTGCAGGGCAAAAGAGCTACTTTATTATTTGAAATCAATCAAGCCCAAAATTGTTGTATTGAATGGTGATATTATTGATATATGGCAATTCAATAAAAGCTATTGGCCTAAGTCGCATATGAAGGTTATTAAGCATCTTATGAACTGGCTTAGTAAAGGTGTTAAAGTTTATTATATAACAGGCAATCATGACGAAATGTTTCGAAAGTTTGAGGGTTTCAAGATGGGGTCCTTCCAAATACTTAATAAGCTGATTATTGAGCTGGATAACCAGGAAAAGGCCTGGATATTTCATGGTGATGTTTTTGATGTAACCATGCAGCATTCAAAATGGCTTGCAAAGCTTGGAGCCATTGGTTATGATACACTGATCATCATTAATAGTCTTGCAAACTGGATATCAGAAACAATATTTAAAAGGGGCAAAATCTCATTCTCTAAAAAAATTAAAAATAGTGTTAAGGGCGCTGTTAAATTCATAAATGGGTTTGAAGAAACTGCCGCAGAAATTGGCATAAGTAATAATTATCACTATGTAGTTTGTGGCCATATTCATCAACCAGAAATGCGCAAAATTGAACATACTAATGGAAGTATCATGTATTTGAATTCTGGAGATTGGATTGAGAATCTTACTGCTTTAGAATACCATAAAGGTGAATGGGATTTATTTCGCTTTAGTGAAACAGAAAGAATTGCTATGTTAAAAAATGCTGAAGAAGAAGCTGAAGGAGATGTTGAAGAAATGGATGATAAGCAATTATTTAGTCAGATGGTTTCTGAATTTAATTTAAAAAAATCATGAAGATTCTTTATGCCATACAAGGTACAGGTAATGGGCATGTTACCCGTGCAAGAGAGATCATTCCTTTGTTAAAAAAAGAGCACGATGTTGATTTATTGATCAGTGGAACTCAGGCAGATGTAGCTCTTCCATTTGAAATCAACTATCGCTTTCATGGCTTAAGTTTCATATTCGGTAAAAAGGGAAATGTAGACATTGCTGAAACGTATAAAAAATCTCGTTTAAAGCAGTTGATGAAAGACATAAAATCACTTCCTGTCAGCGAATATGATTTGGTGATCAGCGATTTTGAACCTGTTTCGTCTTGGGCTTGTTATTTTGCCGGAAAGCCTTGTGTTTCAATTAGTCACCAAGCGGCTGTTATTAATAAAAAAGCGCCGAAAGCTAAGAATTTTGATCCTCTAGGAAAAGTTATTCTTCGGTCTTATGCCCCCTCAACCAGTCAGTATGGATTTCATTTTTTACCTTATGATAGCAATATCTATACTCCTGTAATACGTGCTGAAGTGCGACAGAAAGAACCCGTTAATTCGGGGCATTATACCGTTTATCTACCTGCATATGATGATGAACGATTAGTAAAAATACTATCGAAAGTCGAAAATGTTCAGTGGCAGGTATTTTCAAAACATAATAAGGAGTCATTTCACGAAAAAAATGTCTGGATACGACCTATCAATAATGATGAATTTATAGATAGCATGTCAAAGGCAAGCGGTGTGTTTTGTGGAGCTGGATTTGAAACGCCTGCAGAAGCACTATTTTTGAAAAAGAAGTTGATGGTTATTCCTATGTCTGGCCAATATGAGCAGCAATGCAATGCGGAGGCCTTAAAAAACCTGGGGGTTCCTGTAATTAAAAGTTTGAAGAAAAAACACCTACAAAAAATAGTGGATTGGGTTTCAAGCGGGAAAGTTATTCCGGTAAATTTTCCGGATATGACTGAAAAAATATTGAAAGATATTATTGAAACGGAATCACAGGATGTATTAGTAAATAAGCCTTTAAAAATTAAGCGATCTGATTTTAAATTATTTCGAAATTCTAATTTCTTTAAGATATTAGAGAAAACTTCTTTTAGATTATTTTGATAATTAATAAGTCAGATTTTGGTGAGCAATTTGTCTGGGGTGTAGCAGCTTCGGC
>CAMDKO010000190.1 GCA_945901155.1 Pedobacter schmidteae | reverse complement strand
TGAAAACTCCATTTGGTTTGTCAGAAATTTATTATGATGCATTTGCGGTGTGGGAGTATCCCATGTTGAATGAATTTAGTTATTCAACGGAGTCAATCCATCAAACATTTAAATCGATTAATCGAAATATTAAAAAATCACCCTTTTATAAAGTTATTTCTGCTTTTGGTGGTGTTGGTATTTATAATTATCAGGCGATAAAGAATTTACAGTATAAAACTGTTTTGAATCCATTCAATCAACAAGAAGCTATTTGTGAACACATCCCCTTTAATCAGGAGATTGTTAAGCAAGGATTCAACAATTATATAGCCAGAGATTTTAAGGTTGTTTATGAAAAACATAATTGGACTTTGATATTAAAGCTAATCTTGTCTTTCAACGTATTTAGTTTTATCTATCCAATCATTCTTAAAATTAAAAAATCATTTTTTTAAAATTGCTATTCTCAGCTCATAGCCGCGGGGGCCTTACCTTTTTCTATAGCCCGCCCGCATGAATCCGTTCGGACGGGCAAAAAAGAACCAATGCCGAGGCGCTTAAAAAAAATTAATCAAAATTCAAAGCAAATGTCATCCCGAAACCTGCCCTTTAGCAGTTGAGGGACCTTCGTAGTTTTTAGTACAATTTTGCTTTCGTAGCAGCTAAGTTCCTTCACTTTGTTCAGGATGACACGTGCACAGCGCTTAAAAAAATATTCTTAAAAAAATGACCTGCTACAGATGTAATTTTCCATGTGCTTGGTGTTACCAAGCATTTATAATTTCTTCCCGCTCATAGCCGCGGGGGCCTAGTCCTTTTTCTGTAGGAAAAAAGTACCAAAATCCCACCGCTGCGCCTGCTGCTATGAAAGGTTCTGCGAGGGCTAGGGTTGTCATTGCCGCACCAGTCAATGCGGAAGAAACGGTTATTAAAGGTCTGTGTCCGTAGGACTCCTTTGGAGCAAGCGTGGCGGATAAGAAAGAATTTGCTTAACTGTCTTACGCGGCATTGGACAGGGCTTAAGCTATAATTTCACCTCAAAACAAAATTCAAAGCGTTATTTTATAAAAACAACCTGTATTTAAAAACAGTGCATCTGAAGTTTATGGAAGAAAATTTTACTACGATAAATTCAATGCTGCACTCGCATTAGTTTTACCTGATTACGAGCCAAGCATTAAAACACTAGTTTATATTTACTAGAAATAAATATTTAAAGAAATTATGGTTTTAGGATGCCATTACTCGTGTTGCCATGCTGATGCCGAATGATTTAATGGTTTTAATAATTCCATTAAAATCATATCCACATTCAGCCCATAATTCAGGCTGCTCACCATGTTCGATAACCTGATCAGGTATTCCAAGTCTGACAACAGTGGCTGAATAATTATGATCAGCCATAAATTCAAGAACAGCTGTACCCATACCACCTTGAAGGCAACCATCCTCAATAGTTACCACATATTTGTATTTCTTGAAAACCTGGTGAAGCAATTCCTCGTCAATTGGTTTTACAAATCGCATGTCATAATGAGCGGGGTGAATTCCTTCAGTATTTAACTCCGTACAAGCTTTTACAGCCTCATTGCCAATATGGCCTATGGTTAGAATTGCAATATCTTCACCTTCGCAGATTGTTCTGCTTTTCCCTATTTCAATAGCCTTTAAGGGGCGTCTCCATTCATGCATAACCCCATTACCTCTTGGATAACGGATGCTAAATGGCCCCATGTTTTCTTGTTGGGCAGTAAACATTAAATTTCTCAACTCCTCTTCATTCATCGGTGCTGAAACAATCATATTAGGGATGCAGCGCATGTAAGCAAGATCATAAGCGCCATGATGTGTAGGGCCATCTGAACCAGCAAATCCTGCACGGTCAAGGCAGAATACAACATTTAATTTTTGAATAGCTACATCATGAATTACCTGATCATAAGCCCTTTGCATAAATGTTGAGTAGATATTACAAAAAGGAATCATGCCGCGAGTTGCAAGTCCGGCCGAAAAAGTAACTGCATGCTGCTCAGCAATACCAACATCAAAGGCACGATCAGGCATTGCTTTCATCATGATGTTTAGCGATGAACCTGAAGGCATAGCAGGGGTAATACCCATGATCTTTTCATTCTTTTCTGCCAGCTCTACCAATGTAAGTCCAAATACATCCTGATATTTTGGAGCGGTAGGTTTATCGGATTGCGTTTTTTTAATTTCGCCGGTAATTTTATCGAAAAGACCTGGTGAATGCCATTTGGTTTGATCTTTTTCTGCTAATGAGTAGCCCTTACCCTTTACGGTTACACAATGTAATAGCTTCGGTCCGGGAATATCTTTTAGGTCATTAAGTACTTTTGCCAGATGTTTGACATCGTGTCCGTCAATCGGACCAAAATATCTGAATTTAAGTGCTTCAAAGAAATTGCTCTTTTTTAAAAGCCCGCCTTTTATGCTTTTTTCAATCTTTTTTACTACTTCGTGAGCATTGGGGCCCAGCTCAGATATTTTTGTCAGCACATGCGAGATATCATCCCTGAACCGGTTATATGATTTTGAAGTAGTTATATCTGTCAAATACTCTTTTAATGCACCAACATTTGGGTCAATAGACATACAGTTATCATTCAGGATAACCAGGATATTCGAATTTTCGATACCTGCATGATTGAGTGCTTCAAATGCCATTCCACCGGTCATCGCTCCATCTCCAATAACCGCAACATGCTGTCTATCTTTTTCACCTTTATAATTGGAAGCTACTGCCATTCCTAGTGCGGCCGAAATTGAAGTTGATGAATGACCCACACCAAACGTATCGTATTCGCTTTCTGATCGCTTTGGAAAGCCACTAATCCCTTTATAAATTCTATTGGTGTGGAATGTTGCCCTTCTGCCAGTTAAAATTTTATGTCCATAAGCCTGATGTCCAACATCCCAAACCAATTGGTCGTAAGGGGTATTAAGTACATAATGCAGCGCTACGGTTAATTCCACTACGCCCAGGCTGGAACCAAAATGACCGCCATTGACTGATACTGTATCCACAATATATTGTCTTAGTTC
>CAMDKO010000189.1 GCA_945901155.1 Pedobacter schmidteae | reverse complement strand
TCCCAAAATTCCAGATTGTCATTTATCTTTAAACTACTTATGATGACAATTACTTTGCTTAATTTCTATTTAGTTAGAATTTATTTTGAAACCGTAAACAATCATAAAATGATTACTTGAATGCAGCTTTAGCCACTCTCATAGAATTTCCGCTCAAAATTTTCTGTATTACATCATCCGAATATCCCATTTGAACCATCCCTACTGTGAATAAAGGCCAGTTGGTCCATGACATACTTTGTACCATTTGGGCACTCTCCTTGAAATTATCATCAGGCCAGAGGGCTTCCCAACGGGTTCTGCCTCCTTGCTTGGATGCAGTAATCTTTCTGCTTTCTTCGGCTGCAAAACTGGAGGTATAGGAGATATCTGTTCCTATAGCAACATGATCACTACCGAATTTTTTCACTACATAATCAATATGCTTCATCATTGAGGAAATATCTCCTGTTCCGCCCAAGAATCTTGGTATACAGCAAATCCCTATATATCCGCCCGTATCAGCAATTGCACGAATTACATTGTCCGGTTTTGAACGGATATGATGATTAACAGAGGCAATAGTGCTATGACTTGCTACCATGGGCCTTTGGGAAAGTTGCGCAGCTTCCAAACTTGTCTGCCATCCAGAATGGGCAATATCTACAATTACTCCAACCCTATTCATCTCCTTTACAACAGAACGGCCAAAATCACTAAGTCCGCCATTTGATTTTTCTGCACAACCATCGCCGATTACATTCCTCCGATTGTAGGTAAGATGCATCATCCTGATCCCTAACTGGAAGAAAACGCTGATATATCTTAATTCTTCTTCAACAGAAACCCATTCCCCAGGTAATGGAACCCCATTCCCTGAAAAATAAAGAGCATGGCGATTTTCTTTTTTAGCTTTAAAAATATCATCAGGAGTAACGGCCTTTCCTACAAAATCTCTCATCATATCCGTTGCATAAGTGAAATGTGATAAGCGCTTTAACAAGCGCTTTATATCATTACCTTCTTCGCCGGCATTCTGAATAATGCAAGTTACTCCTGACGCTTCCCAGGCATTTTCAAATTCCTCTCTTTCTTTTTTATCTAGAACAAAACGAGTCATAGACATATCTTCCTGCATATCTTGAACTTCTAATGAAGATGCCTTAGCGTTTAATGCAGTATTAATCAGTTCGCCATTATATGCAGCCCTAGGCATAAAGCCATAGGCATCAATTACCAAAGAGTTTTTATGCAATTCTAATCCATGTTCAAGCTGCTTTTGAGTAGGCTTCAAAATATTTTTTGCCATTTCAAAATCCGCCTTAATCTGATCATTTATTCGAAATTGCTTCTGCAAACTGTCTTGACTAAAAAAAGCTTTTTGATTTAGATTAATAGAATCATCCGAATCTGTGGCTAATCTTCCTAGCACGCTATTGCTCGCTAAACTTAGGCCCGCCATACCAGTATATTTCAAAAAATCTCTTCGTTTGCTTTTCATAGAATAAGTTTTATTTAATATTTAGAAGCGAAATTATCTGCCAAATTATTAATCTCAGTATCGGTTAAATGAGAGCCAGAACTAATGACAATCCGGTACCTTAATGTCAGCGATTTGCCGGCCGGAATAACATAGTTCAACTCTTCTTTACCCGCAGTAAAATCTTTCACTCCAAACGGATTTGCTGCAAACAATCCATATCCACGAGCATGCCAATACGTAGGATAGCTTAGGTTTTTAGGATGGTCGCAAATGACTAGCGAAATTTTTTCATTACCAATATTCCCGTAAAGGTCCATCCACTTTGCACGCTTGCCCCAGATGGCCTCTCCGGTAATTCCTTCACTGCTTCTGAAATTCCCGGTTACACCATCATTTGACATTTTTTTAACCGTGGTTGGATGGCCCTGAGCATCAGTAAGGACTACATCCTCTTTAGAAGGTAATTCAAGTTGGCGAGCAACACGAATTCCGAAGCTCCCCTCCTTGGTATCTTTCATTGTAATAGCTTCGCCACTGGAAGTTAAGGTAGTGATGCGGTCAATAATTCGAGTAGATCCTTTAGCGATAAAATGAAATTCAGTTCGCTCGGCAATAAGACGTTTGCCATCTGGACCAATCCATTCTGCGTTGGTAATCATTGAACCTTCGCCAATTCCACCAGATAATTTTTCAATACTGATGTGCTTTATTTGTCCACCCTTTACATTCCTTTTTCCTTCTGAACCATTACCCCAAAAATCAAGGCCATTTACGTTTCCATAGTTTAACCAGTTACCTACCTGATGAATATGATCACGACGTTCGCCTTCACGGGGGATTACTGGAAATCCGCGCGTAACAGGAGTTCCTAAAGCGGTAAGTAAAGGGTAAAGTATTGGCTTGTAAACAGTATCTGGCCACCAATAAGAGGTAAAGAACTTTCCATCAATCAGTACATCAACCTTTTTATCGGATTCATGTTTAATAAATTTGACTGTTGAATTTTGACTTTTCGCAGCTTGCTTTTGAGCCATAGAATCACCGCTTATTGCAAGCATAATAGTTAATGCGAGTATCGAAGTTAATTTCATCTTTTAATTTTTTTAATCAGGTTAAATATTCTTTAGAAATTATGTGTGAATTAGACTTCTGATGGAATCACATACGGACTGCGATATCTACGGCTTAGCATAGTGTCAGCCTCCGGATCATTTGCAAATTTTTCATAATCACCCATAAACTTTAATTCGCGACCCAAACGATACGAGATATTAGCTAAAAATGGTACTGCAGATGAATAATGTCCTTCGTTGATATCGCAATGAAGCGTTTCATCTTTACCTGATTTAATCGCATCAAGAAAATTTACAAAATGCTCTGTATTGTTTGAGCCCGTAAGCGAAGCTGCCTCGGTACTGCCTATTACTTTTGATCCTGCAAAAGGTACTTTCTCTTGTTTGCGATAAGCTTTCCAGGTATCCCCGTCAATTTCAAGATAGCCATCGCTGCCATAAAAGATGTTACCAATCTTAATTCCAAGGCCTGATTCAGCATTTGAATATCTGCCTCTGGTTTCAAACTCAAGGATTTTACCATCGTTATATTTAGCGATG
>CAMDKO010000188.1 GCA_945901155.1 Pedobacter schmidteae | reverse complement strand
TTTGTACTGGCCATCAGTTAAACCTGTTTACGGGTCCGCTTTACTTCATTTTCAAGATTGTAAGTGCTATCAACCTAGCCAAGGAATTAAAAAATAATTTCCCGGATAAAAATTTTGTGCCCGTTTACTGGATGGCAACTGAAGACCATGACTTTGCCGAGATCAATCATACATACATCTCCGGGAAAAAGATCAGTTGGGAACATGAAGCTACAGGTGCAACTGGAAGATTACAAACCGCAGGCATTGAAAAAACAATAAAAGAATACCAACAAATTCTTGGAATTTCTGAACATGCAGCATTTCTGAGTGATCTGATCTATAAAGCCTATACTGAACATAAAAACCTGGCAGATTCGAGCCGATACCTTGTCAATGCACTGTTTGAAGAGTATGGATTACTTATTCTGGATGCTGATGATAGTCGTTTAAAAAAACAATTCTCATCTATAATTAAAGATGATATCATTCAGCAGAACAGCTTCAGAAATATTTCTGAAGCCAATGATAAACTAGCTAAAGTTGGGATTGAGGCACAAGTAAAACCAAGAGAGATCAATTTTTTTTACCTACTTGATGGATTAAGAGAACGAATTATTTTTGAAAATGGGAGATATCATATCCTGAATACAGAGATCAGCTTTAATGAAGAAAAACTCAAACAGGAGATCAATGAACACCCAGAACGCTTTAGTCCGAATGTAGTGATGCGGCCACTATACCAAGAAATAATCTTGCCCAATCTAGCTTATATTGGCGGAGGAGCAGAAGTAATTTACTGGCTTCAGCTGAAGCAGAACTTTGATTATTACGGGGTCGATTTTCCAATTTTACTATTAAGAAATTCTGCAATGTTCAGCTCTCTTAACTTAGAAAACAAACTCAACCGACTTGACCTCCATATAAAAGACATCTTTAAAAATGTGGATGATCTGAAGAAAGAATGGGTTTTAAACCACACGGAACATTTGCTTAATCTCCATGATGAATGGCAAGAGCTCAGTTCGATCTTTGAAAAGATCAAACTCCGCACGTATAAAATTGACACTAGCCTGAGTCCAAGTTCAGAAGCTATAAAAGCTAGATTACACCGGGCAATTAAAAACCTAGAGGCCAAGCTAATGAAGGCCGAGAAGAGAAATTTTGCTGATGCCTTATCGCAGATTGAACAGGTAAAAACAAAACTTTTCCCAAATGGAGGGCTTCAGGAACGTTCCGAAAATTTTGGGTTGTTCTATGTCAAGCAAGGGAAAAGCTTTATTCAAACACTGATTGAAAACTTCAAGCCTTTAGATCTGGAATTCACGATCTTAGAGGACTAGAAAAAGATAAATGACCTATCATACCTTTACAGAAAGTAAGCTAAGAGATTTCACAAAATCCATTTTTATTAAGATGGGCTGTTCTGCTGAGCACGCAATACTGGCGGCAGATGTACTGATCAAATCAGACCTAAGGGGGATTGACTCCCATGGCGTTGCCAGGCTTACTGGATATGTACGTTTATGGGAAAAAGGCCGCATCAATGCGAAGCCTGATATTAGAATTGTGCATGAAACGCCAACAACTGCTACAGTCGACGGCGATGCAGGACTGGGTCTTATAGTTGCTCCTTTTGCAATGAAAGTAGCCATTGAAAAAGCAGAAAAATATGGTTCAGGATGGGTTTCAATAAGAAATTCGAATCATTTTGGTATTGCAGCTTATCATACCATGATGGCTGTTGAAAAAGATATGATCGGCTTTGCCATGACGAATGCGAGTCCGTTGGTTGCCCCTACTTTTGCTAATGAACGTTTATTGGGTACAAACCCCATGTGTTATGCTTTTCCAGCAGGAAAATATCCACCGGTTATTGTGGACATGGCAACTTCTGCTGCTGCAAACGGTAAACTAGAGATTGCCCAGCGCATGGGAAAACCTGTACCTGAAGGCTGGATTCAGGATGCCAATGGAAACCCATCGGTTGACCCTCATGAATTAAAAAAAGGAGGCTCCCTACTTCCATTGGGTAGTGATAGAGAGCATGGTAGTCATAAAGGTTTTGGACTAAGTGCAACAGTAGATATTCTTTCTGCAGTACTTTCGGGAGCAAACTATGGTCCATGGGTACCCCCATTCGTCGCTTTCATGGAACCATCCACTGATCCGGTAGGAAAAGGAATCGGGCATTTTCTGGGTGCTATGCGTGTTGATGGCTTCAGGCCAATTGACGAATTTAAATCGCACCTCGATAACTGGATCGATCGATTCAGCTCTGCCAAATCGATCAATGAAGAACAAAAAGTGATTATCCCGGGCCAACCTGAAGTAGCAGCAGAAAAAGAAAGAAAACTCAATGGCATTCCATTGATAGATGATGTTTGTACAGATCTTAATGAGCTTGCTGAAAAATTAGGGATAGAGAAACTAATATGATATTTAACAATTCAGTTAATCAAAAATTTGTTTACTAATTATCTATAAACTAGGTCACTAAACATAAATATCCTTATTGATTCAGCCTTTCCAATCAATCAATTCACCATTTTAGAAAGAATACATTGAAATTGTTGACCTAGGTTTTTTGTCCCACCCGATTTAACTAATGTCATTTTTCTGTCCCTTTTGCAGTTCAATATCAAATGAGACATTACAAATCAGGATACTTGCATTCTGAAACCTAAATTGATTGCAATCGTAAAATAAATCAAGCAATATGAATGAACAACTAGAGAAAATTAAAAATGCAGTTGAGCCATTAAGGCAACAAATAGTCAATCATAAGGTTTATTCAATGATCAATGACATAGACGACTTGAAAATTTTTATGCAATATCATGTTTTTGCAGTTTGGGACTTTATGTCGTTATTAAAGGCATTGCAAAACAATTTAACCTGCACTTCTATTCCCTGGTTTCCAAAAGGTTCTGCAGACACCAGAAATCTCATTAATGAAATAGTTGTTGGCGAAGAATCGGATTTAGACAGTTTTGGTGTAAGGAAAAGTCATTTTGAACTTTATCTTGATGCTATGCTGCAATGTAATGCAGACACCTCAAAAATGAAAAGATTCATTGAAGAATTACAACAGAGCGGCGATTTTCATTCAGCCTATATAGCATCTGATGCT
>CAMDKO010000187.1 GCA_945901155.1 Pedobacter schmidteae | reverse complement strand
TCAAGAAAACCAAGTGCTTTCTGGGTCATTTTAGCAGGAGCATAATCTTGACCTCTAAATTTTTCAAAATCAGCATCTGTGGCAGTTTTGGGATCTATTTTTCCATGCACGCTAAACACGTGATTATTCAAAGTATCCCATTGATCATTTTCCCAAAGATGGGTTGGATAAAAATTATGTGCCTGTTTTTGATCTAGGTATCCATAGTAATAATCAAAACCATGCTTTAGCGGGCTTCCAGTTGTTCCGGTTACGCCCATGCCCCATTTGCCAACTAATGCAGTGCTATAGCCTCTTTCCTTTAGCATTCTGGCAATGGTATAGGCTCCCTCATGCAATGGCATTTGGCCACCCTCTAAACTATCTGCAAAGCCACCCAATTCATAGTTGCCTCTAATATACGAGTGACCTGAATGTTTACCGGTCATCAGAATGCTTCTTGATGGAGCACAAACTGGGGCTCCGCTGTAATGCTGAGTAAAGCGCATGCCCTCTTTTGCCATGCGGTCAAGATTCGGGGTTTTTATCTTTGTTTGACCGTAACTTCCTAACTCACCATAACCTAAATCATCTGCATAAATGTAAATAATATTGGGTTTTGGCTTTACTTGCTGCCCCATTGAAAGAAACGGGATCATGAAGAAGAAAAAGAAGTTTCCACTTAAACTGATCCAATTTTTGCGATTTAAAACAATTGATTTTTTCATCCTAAGTGGTATACCTTGATTATAAAAGCTAAAATATATAAAAATCAAATTCAAAATCTGCTTTTATGCAAAATGCTTTCAAAATAGCTTGAATGTCAATACTCCTTAATTTCTTTTCAATCTTAATATATTTTATAAATTTATAACTATGATAAAAAGAGCAACACTTCTGTTTTTAGGTATACTATTGATCGGTTTAATGCCGGTATTTTCTCAACAAAGCAAGAAGAATATTATTATTTTTCTGGTTGATGATATGGGATGGCAAGATAGTTCTGTTCCGTTCTGGCATAAGGCAACAAAATTTAATTCAATATACCGGACACCAAATATGGAGCGTTTGGCAAAAAGAGGGATGAAATTCAGTAATGCCTATGCTAACCCGGTTTGTACACCTACAAGGGTAAGTCTTGCTACCGGTATGAATGAGGCCAGGCACCGCATTACGAACTGGACCAACGTAAAAAAAGATACCCCAACTGATTACCCAGATAGCCTCTTGAATCCACCGAATTGGAACTTTAACGGATTGAGCACCGCTCCGGGAATTAGTAATTCTGTTGTTGCTACCCCATTGCCGATGCTTTTGAAAGAAGCCGGATATTTTAATATTCACTGTGGAAAGGCACATTTTTCACCTTATGGTACTCCAGCATCTAACCCATTGACCATTGGATTTGATGTAAATATTGCAGGTACAGCTGCCGGACATCCGGGAAGCTATTTGGCAAAAGATCGGTATAGCAGTAGTCCTAATGATACGCTATGGGCGGTGAGAGGTTTAGATAAATACATAGATCAGGGCTTGAACCTTACGGAGGCATTAACCAGAGAAGCTATTGCTACGCTCGAATCTAACAAGAAAAATGGCAAGCCTTTCTTCTTGAATATGGCCCATTATGGAGTACATATTCCATTGAGTAAAGATGAACGTTTTTATCAGCGCTATATTGATATGGGTATCTCGGATACCGAAGCCCGATATGCAGCATTAATTGAAGGAATGGATAAAAGTTTGGGCGATTTGATGGATTATCTAGACAAAGAGGGAATTGCAAAAGATACCTATATTCTATTTCTGTCAGACAATGGCGGCTTGAGCACTGTGCCCAACAGGGGAGGAGAAGCCCATACTCAAAACCTTCCGTTAAGGCAAGGAAAAGGTTCGCTTTATGAAGGAGGTATTCGTATTCCAATGATCGTTTCGGGTCCGAGGATTGCAGCCGCTAGCACCAGTAGCCAATATATAAATGTGGATGATATTTTTCCAACTGTTTTGCAGCTGGCAGGTCACAAAAACTATAAGACGATACAGAAGGTAGATGGCCAGAGTATAGTCCCATTTTTACATGATCAACATAAAAAAGATAATGAAAAGGTGCTTTTGTGGCATTATCCAAACAACTGGACCAATATTAACCTCAAAGGAATTTCTTGGGGAACAGCATTACGAAAGGGTAAGTGGAAACTGATCTATTTTCATAAATACAGCGCGCTTGAACTGTATGACCTTGATGCAGACCTAGGCGAGCATAATAATCTTGCAGCAAGATATCCCGAAAAGGTAAAAGAGCTAGCCGAATTAATGACCAATGAGCTGAAAAACAGAGGCGCATTGATGCCAACATTTAAAAAGGATGGGAAACAGATTCCTTGGCCAAATGAGAAGTACAGGGAAATGGAAAGTTCATTCAAGTTACAGCATAGTATTCAGCCTCCGGGCAAAATGAATGATGCCTCCAAAGCTTTTATTGATCCTGTAAAATTTCATATGTACCGCCAGGGCTTGAAAAATAGCTATTTAAAATTCACCAAAAATAAAAAGGGGAGAGTAGCTTTTATGGGTGGCTCCATTACTGAGCATGGAGCTTGGCGCGATAAAATTTGCAGCTACTTGAAAACCAAATTTCCGGATACCGAATTTGAATTTATCAATGCGGGTATAAGTTCAACAGGCAGTACTCCTGGAGCCTTCAGATTAGCACAAGATGTACTTTCAAAAGGCCAGATAGATCTTTTATTTGAAGAGGCGGCCGTTAATGATGAAACCAATAATTTTAATAATCAAGCGCAAATACGAGGGATGGAAGGTATTGTAAGGCATGCCTTACAGGCAAATAAATTAATGGACATTGTCATGCTGCACTTTGCAGATCCTTCTAAAATTGAGGTTTACAATAAGGGGCAGGTACCAGCAGTAATTCGTAACCATGAAAAAGTTGCAGAACGCTATGGTATTGGAACAATAAATTTAGCCAAAGAGGTATGTGATCGTATTCAGGCAGCAGAATTCAATTGGAAGGATGATTTTAAGGATCTTCATCCATCCCCATTTGGTCATGAAATTTATACGCGGTCTATCAGTACTTTCCTTGATCACTCTTTCGGTATTTTGGCATCTGCTGGAATACCATCTGCGCATGC
>CAMDKO010000186.1 GCA_945901155.1 Pedobacter schmidteae | reverse complement strand
GCAGCAGTAGCGGCATTATAGGTAATGGATTCTGCAAAAGTTTTAGGACCTTCTAGAGAAACATACTCTGGGTTAGGTGGTGCCAGCTGTGCCAATTCCTCAGATCTTCTTACTACTTTTTCAAGTGATGCATCATCAAATTCATTGATTGTTGCAGAACCTGTTTTCTTACCGAATGTAGAACTGATTGCTAGTCCCATTGTGCTGATATCTCCAGCTGTTGAAACCGCGTTTCTTGCATAGCGGATATTTCCGCCCTCGGTACCATTCAAACTTACTTCGCATTCATCTGCTTTAGAAAAACTCAATGCCTTCTTTAGAATTGCTTGAGCTTCTGCTTTACTTATTATGCCCATATCTTATATTTTTCTTGCTGTATTAATAACATTAACTCCATTAAATCGTGTTGTTGAACTACCGTGAGATACGGCATTCGACTGGCTTGGTTGACCCTTGCCATCATTGAAGGCGCCACCAAGTCGGTAATCACTTTCATCGCAAACAGCCCCTACTGCATTCCAGAATTCCTGAGTGTTTGATTGATAGGCTACATCTTTTAGCATTCCAACAATCTTGCCTTCTTTGATTTCATAGAACATTTGGCCCCCAAACTGGAAATTATACCGCTGCTGGTCAATAGAGAATGAACCATCGCCAATAACATACACCCCTTTTTCAACATTTTTGATCATGTCATCTACGCTTAACTTCTCTTTTCCAGGTTGAAGAGATACATTCGGCATGCGTTGGAACTGAACATCTGCCCAGCTTTGAGCATAGGAACATCCCTGAGATTCCTTTAATCCAATCATGTGTGCTTGGTCGCGGGTTGCTTGAAAGTTAACAAGGACTCCATCTTTTATGATATCCCATTTCTTACATGCTACACCTTCATCATCATACCCTACTGCTCCTAATGAAGTTTTTTCAGTTTTATCTGCAACAACATTCACCAGCTTATTACCAAAATTGAATTTTTTGGAGTTCAGTCTGTCAAGGCTTAGGAAACTGGTACCTGCATAATTGGCTTCATAACCCAGTACGCGATCCAGTTCTGTTGGATGACCTACAGACTCGTGGATAGTTAACCAAAGGTGTGAAGGGTCAAGTACCATGTCATATTTACCGGGCTCAACCGATTTAGCTTTCATTTTCTGGTCTACATTAACTGTAGCTGATTTGATATCTTCCAGAATATCATAACGATCTTTATACCGGGTTACGATACCTTTAACCTTACTGCTTTCTTTGGGTTCCAAATATTCATAGCCCATACCCATTGGGGTACTCAGCGACTTGATCGTATCGAACTTTCCGCTGCTGCGGTCAATTTTTGTTACCGTGAAATTCGGGTAGATCCGATGTATGTCTTGATCAATATAGGATCCGTCTGTTGATGCAAAATACTTCTGCTCGTTGACAGCGAAAATTACTGAATTAACAAAGCTTGCACCACCTGACATAGCAAGTGCATTGCTTGCAAGAAGAAGATCAACTTTTTCTTTTACGGGTACTTCAAATGCGTTTTTCTCAATTGGCGATTTCCAGCTTACTTCACCATATCCTTTTTGAGGCGCCAGCTGAACGGGTGTTCCCTGAATTTTGGAATTTGCTTTGGCAACGGCAACTGCTTTTTCAGCAGCTTTTGCAATATCTTCTTTTGTTACGTTGTTTGTTGAGGCAAAACCCCAGCATCCATTAGCAATTACCCGTACACCCACTCCATAAGATTCAGTATTGGATACACCCTGTACCCGATTTTCGCGTGTAGCAACAAACTGATTCAGGTAGCGTCCGATACGAATATCTGCATAACTGGCTCCTTTTGCTCTTGCCGCATTCAATGCCACATCGGCTAATTCCTTTTTTATTTTTACATCCACCACATTCAATGCTTCCATTGGATCGATTGGATTACCAAAAAGTGTTAGGTTTGGTAGCATCAATGCCCCAGCACCCATCCCACTCAGGTAGAGAAATTTACTTCTTTTCAATATGTTATCCTCCTTTAAATTGGTTAGTTGAACTGACTGATCAAGCGATCAGCATGTTTCTAAAATTGAAGTTAATATAATTTTACTTCAAGCCATAAATATGTGCAACAAAGTAAAAATAAAATGTAAAACCAGATTGGGTGAATAGTGTCTTCAAGCACCTTTATTGCCTCATTTTCTGTTGTCATATTTTTATCCGATTGTTCAATAAATATCTGCGTGTTTTTCAGTTTTTCTGAAGCCTTAACTTGTGGCCACGCTTTTTCATCAAATACAAAAAACCAATTGGTATCAGTATTCTTAAATTGAAAAGATTGCCATCCCGACTCTGAAGGCCAAAAAGATCCTGTTTCCTGAAAACTCATGATGGGATGTTGCTTAAAAGCTATCTTTTCGCCCTTAATTTGAATGCGCGATATATTTCCATTTTCGGTTTGAAATTCTATGCCTATGTCTTTATTTAACACTGGAAGGAAATTAACTGCAAGGCTTTCGGGATTTTCTTTTTTTCTGGCTGCTTTTTCAAGAATATACGTCCAGAAAGATGAATAATCTTCTTCTTGATTGCCAAGCATCCAGGTATATGAATCATTGATAACGCTTAGAAGGATCTTTCCCTTACCAAACAATTTACTGTTCGTTAAAATATGACCTCGTTCATTTTTGACCAGACTTTGCGTTCCAGCTTGTGCCATGATTTCGATAGCATTGCTTCCTTGAAGTATTGCTTTTAGTGCAGAATATCCTCCCCAGCTAAGTTTTAATGTTTTTGGGATTACCTGTTTATTTTCCAGAATGGGGAATGTATTCTTGTAAAAACCATTTCCTGGGTCTGATGCATCAGCTTTAATGATCAACCCCATGCCCTTATTTACCTGGTTTTGAACAGCCTGATTTTCCAGGTTGCTCAAACGTGATAATTCACTCAAATCGCCTATTAGAATATCAAAATCATTAAGAAGGGTTGTATTGATACGATTGAGGTCGTTTTTTCTGCTATTCAGAAACTCTGTACTGTATTTGGCGGTGCTAATGGTAGTTCGCACGGATAAACTATAGCCCTGCTGGGCAAGCCAGTTTTTTAAAAATTTGTTCTCAAAGTCAGGAGCTGATGCCAGAATTAATATCCTGATCAATTCCCGTTCTTTCACTATCACCGGTACTTCTTCTTTTGAGAGTGTATCCTTGTCAGCTAG
>CAMDKO010000185.1 GCA_945901155.1 Pedobacter schmidteae | reverse complement strand
TAATTACTTAACATTAAATTAACATTAAAATTATGTTAAGGTAACATAAAATAATTAATTCTGGATATTTTTTCCTAATTTTTTAAGTATTTCATTGGGAATTGTTTCAATATCTAATACCAGAAATCCATCCAAACTATCTGAGAATTTAGGATCAATATTAAAGCTAATTATCTTTGCGTTTAGTGCCAGATATTGCTTTAATAAGACTGGTATCCTCATGTTAGTGATCTCAATGTCTGAAATTAGTGAATCAAGATCCTTTAATGTTTTGCTGCCTTCGGTAAGTAGATCTTTATCTATTTTTGAAAAATCAACTTTGAAATTTTTTCTGGGTTTAACAAATTGGCTGAGTTCATGATCAAAATTGTTATTCCTGATAAATTCTACAATTAGTGATTTGGATAGTTTTGTAAACCAATTGCTTATACTAACTGGTCCGATCAGGTAACGATATTCTGAATTTTTTGATAGGAATTGTACTATCCCTTTCCATAGTAAGAATAGTGGAAGTGGCTTTTGCTGATATTCCTTTCTTATCCAGGATCGTCCAAGCTCCAGACTTTTCATAAGTATCGGATAAAATTGTTTTTTGATCTTAAACAATTCACTCAGGTAAAATCCCCTTTTACCCATGCTGTAGAATATCTCGGCTCCTTTACCAATTCGATAAGCACCAATAATCATTTTTGATTCCTTATCCCAAATAAATAAATGATTATAATTGATATCGTATTCATCAAGGTCAGTCCGTTTATTTGTCCCTTCACCAATTTCGCGAAAAGTGACCTCCCTCAATCGTCCAATCTCTTTCAAAATAGTTGGAATTGCTGTTGAAGAGCAAATGTAAACTTCATAATTTTTCTCGCTACAGACTAAGAATTCGGTAAGATTCGCAATTTCCCTATCCAGATCTTCGACTGAAATTGGTGCAATAATTTCTTGAGATTTTTTCCTGATTTTAAAAATAGTACGGGGATTGAATATTTTTTTTTCATTGTCAAGTCCGGCACCTAACGCATAAGTTTTAGCTCTTAAATAATCTAGTAGTTTGATTGGGCTATCGTAGAATGGAAGTTCAGAAGGTTTGACGGGTTTGCCAATTCTTAGTTTGATTATATGACCTTGTTTATTGAAAAGTTCGGATGGTAGTTTTGCCGTCCTTAAGGAGGGATGAATTAGGCTCAGTAGGTTGAATAACAATCCATTATTGCCATGAAAATAGATGGGAACTACAGGTACATTAGCTCTTTTAATTAGTTTACCAACTACGGGATGCCAAGACCTGTCTGTTATTTTCTGCATCTTAGTTTTGTAGGTTGAAACCTCGCCTGCGGGGAAAATGCCAATTGGAATACCCGAATTGAGCTGTATGATGGTACTTTTGATTCCACTGATACTCGATGAGTTTTCTACGGTTTCAAAAGGATTGACCCCAATAAAGTAGTCAGAAAGATTTGGGATTTTTTTAAGCAGGAAATTGGCCATTAGTTTTGAATCTGGCCTAACAATGCACAGGATCTTTAAGAGTATCAATCCTTCAATTCCACCGTAAGGATGGTTCGCAATTGCTAGAAAAGCACCTTTTTTTGGTAAATTATTTAATTCAGATTCATCAAATTCAATGGTAATTCCTATAATTTGTAATATTTTATCTATAAATGCTTCGCCTTGTAAATGCTCTGCTTTTTTAAAAACTTCATTTACCTCATTAATCTTCATGATCTCCATCATTAATGAGGCCAAACCGGGCATATGCAATTTGTCAATTTTGCTAGCCTTTTCAAATTCTGCTTTGGTTATGATCTTCATGAATTTAAATTAATTGAGACGCAAAATTCGATATTTTACTATTACCTTTATGTTAAATCTGTGTCTATAAAGATTCCCCCAGTGCCGTTATTTTCATCACGGTATTCCAAAGAACAGCTGTTTTTATATTGTTTATTAATAACTCAAAACCATGCGGGGTTTAACAAGTTCAATACGATCATATTTTAGTTTTTCTAAAAAAGAGTTGAATGGTATATTCTTTCTTTTTCTGCTTATTCTAATCATTTTGGCCAGCCCCTGGTTTTATCGTAAGCTAAGCAAAGAGCAGGTTTATGATCTTGAAAAATTTAAACTTGAGGCAGCTTATTTTAAAAATTCAGAGATTAAGGTTTTTAAATCAAATAGAAAGAAAGAAGCTGTAGCAGCAGTGTATTTCGAATTTGATCCAAATAGTATTGGCCAGAAGGAATGGCAAAAATTGGGTTTTTCTACAAAGCAGATCAGGGTTATCAATAATTATGTATCTAAAGGAGGTAAATTCTACAAGAAAGAAGACCTGAAAAAAATTTATTCAATTTCAGAAACTCAGTATGCTTTGGTAGAACCTTATATTCGTATAACTGCAGCTTACATTCCTTTTAAATCTGTTAAGGATGAAAAGGTGTCAAAGTCTGTTTCATCCAATAATCGAATTCCTGCACCACTTATTGAGCTAAATTCGGCTGATTCATTATCGTTATTAACTGTGCGAGGTATTGGCCCATCATTTGCTTCTAGAATTATTCGATTCAGAGATCGCTTGGGTGGATTTTATACCAAGGAGCAACTGAAAGAAGTTTATGGCCTAGACTCCCTTAAATATTCTCAGATTCAAGATCAGGTTTCCATTGATGCCAAGCTTATTCAAAAAATAGACCTTAACACAGCAAGCTTTGAACAGTTAAAAAAACATCCCTACCTAACCTATAAACAAATGAATGCTATCATCCAATATCGACAGCAGCATGGATATTTTCAATCAATTGAAGATTTAAATAAGGTAGCTATCTTGAATAAAGAAATAATCCGTAAAATTGAGTCATACTTTACATTTTTACCACATGATCAGTAAGGAACTTGAATTTGCTATTCGCGATATAGCCGATTTCCCAAAACCTGGAATATTATTTAAGGATATAACCCCTATATTAAAAGACGCTAAATTATGTACAACCGTAATTGACGAGTTTATTAGTCAATTGAATGGTATCGAAATAGATGTAGTTGCCGGAATTGAAAGCCGAGGATTTTTATTTGGTTTAATGCTTGCAAACAGATTGAAAATACCATTTGTGCCTATTCGCAAAAAGGGAAAGCTGCCATTTAAGACAGTAGAGGAACCTTGTGAATTAGAATATGGCTCAGCTATTCTTGAACTGCATGAAGA
>CAMDKO010000184.1 GCA_945901155.1 Pedobacter schmidteae | reverse complement strand
GGGTGGCTGATGGGGCTCGAACCCACGACCCTCGGCACCACAAACCAATACTCTAACCAGCTGAGCTACAGCCACCATTTTGTTTTGCAAAACTAAGCATTTCGGCATATATTTCAAATTTTTTATCAGTAATTTTCTATACTGAGTATCAATAAGATGTGTTTTATTCAAAAGATTAATTTCTATTAATGAAATATTAGCCCTCATGCTCTTATATAAAATATATAAGAGAGATGTTCCTATTCAATTAGTATTTATATGTGTTAAATTTGGGTCAGAAAATCTATATCAATGGAAAAAGAAGAATTGGTTGAACTTCAGGTTAGCGGAATGCACTGTAACAATTGCGCTCTTTCAATACATAAATTATTAGAGAAAAAAGGACTGCAAGATATCTATGTAGATTTTGCTAATGACGAGGTTAAGTTTAAAACAACTAACCCCAGTTCTACTGAATTGATCATTAAGGAAATTGAAGACCTAGGATATAAGGTTAGTGAAGAAAGTATTCCTATCCAAGAAAAGGCCTACGAAAAGGTTGAAAATAAATTTTATTTCAGTCTGCTGTTTACTATTCCTTTGTTCTCTCATATGTTTCTTCCATTCCATTGGCTCCATAATCCTTTGATTCAATTAGCTTTATGTAGTCCTGTTTATATTTTAGGATGTTTACATTTTGGGAAAAGTGCTTACTATTCTTTAAAAAGCGGGGTTCCTAATATGGATGTATTGATCTTTATTGGATCGAGTTCTGCATTTATATATAGTTTATACGGAACCATCCAAAATTTGGGCCCAGATTTCCTTTTCTATGAAACTGCAGCTACCATTATTTCTCTTGTACTATTGGGAAATGTATTAGAAAAAAGGTCTGTTTCACAAACTACATCTGCAGTTCGCGATCTTATGCTATTCCAAGAAGTAAAAGCCAATAAGATGTTAAACGGTGAAATTATTGAAATACATTCTTCGCAGATTCTTCCAGGTGATATATTGGTAATTAATACCGGAGATAAAATTCCAGTTGATGGTGAAATAATATGGGGTGAAGCTTCTGTAAACGAAGCAATGCTCACAGGTGAAAGCTTGCCGGTTGAAAAATCAAAATATGATCAGGCAATAGGCGGAACAGTGATTGAGAAAGGTAGTATACAACTATTAGTAACTAAAACCGGAAAACATACTGTCCTTTCACAGATTATTGAATTAATGAAGAAAGCACAGGCTGCAAAGCCAAGTATTCAAAAACTTGGAGATAAAGTTGCCGCTATTTTCGTACCGGTAGTTGTTGGAATCTCAGTAATCACTTTCTTTCTTGCCTTTTATGCTTTTGATATAAGCTTTCAAAAATCAATGCTCAACGCAATAGCGGTACTTGTTATTTCTTGCCCATGTGCTATGGGCTTAGCCACTCCTACTGCAGTTATGGTGGGGCTAGGGCGAGCTGCTAAAATTGGAATCTTGATAAAAGGTGGAAATACCATAGAGGAAATCGCGAAATTAAAATTCATGGTATTTGATAAAACTGGAACTCTTACAACAGGGAATTTTAAAATTAAGGCTCTCGATTGTATTGATATTTCAAATAAGAAGGCTGAATCTATCATATCGGGAATTGAAGGATATTCAAATCATCCAATCGCACGTTCATTGGTCAAAGAACTAAGTCTGAAATCACCCGATAAAATGATATTTATCAAAGTTACGGAAGAAAAAGGATTAGGTATGACTGCTTCTGATTCGGAAGGCAACACTTATTTATTTGGCTCTAAGCAAATACTCCAAAATGATGAAGATCCTGGAAATTATAGCTTATTCCTCAAAATGAATAATATCCTTGTTGCCAGGATAGCAATTGAAGATGAAATTAAGCCGGAGGCAATCAATTTAATTAAAACCTTGAAATCTTTAAATATTATTCCTGTTTTGTTAAGCGGAGATCAGAAAATCAAATGTGAAGTACTTAGCGCCACATTAGGGATTGATGAAATTTATGCCGAAACTATGCCTCATCAAAAACTAGAAATTATTGACGAAATTAAAAAAAGAGGAAAGACTGCAATGGTAGGCGATGGTATCAATGATGCACCCGCACTCACCAGTTCTGATGTTGGCGTTTCTATGAGTGATTCTAGTCATATAGCGATTCAATCAGCAGAGGTGATACTTTTAAAAAGTGATCTGTCTTCAATAGAAAACATGTTAAAAATTGGAAAACATACCTTATTAACAATCAAACAAAATCTTTTTTGGGCGTTTTTCTATAATGTAGTGGCAATTCCCTTTGCTGCATTAGGTTTTTTAAATCCGATGGTTGGAGCATTAGCAATGGCATTTTCTGATGTGATTGTTATTGGAAATTCGATTCGATTAAAAACAAAATCACTATAATTGCTCATTAAATCATGATTAATGATTGAGATATATACAGATGGAGCATCAAGCGGAAATCCGGGTCCCGGTGGATATGGTGTGATACTTCGCTCAGGCAATCATTATAAAGAGCTTTCTGAAGGTTATCGTAAAACAACCAATAACCGAATGGAATTGCTTGCAGTGATCAGCGGGATAGAAAGTATAAAAAAAACTGGGCAAGAAATCATGGTTTATTCTGACTCAAAATATATCATCGATTCCGTTGAGAAGAAATGGGTATTTAATTGGGTTAAAACAGGATTTAAGGATAAAAAAAATAAAGATCTATGGTTAAGATTTCTTGCTGTATACAAATTACACCAAATTAAATTCACCTGGGTAAAGGGTCATAATGGCCATCCTGAGAATGAAAGATGTGATGAATTAGCTGTGCAAGCATCTCAACAAAGAAATTTATTAATTGATACTTTTTTTGAAAAGGAAGAACTAAAATTAAATATTTAGTCAAGCCCTCCTACCACTCTTAAATTTTCGAGTTTTGTATCTACATGTTCTTCAAGGTTTTGAGGAGAATACTCCCTCATCAATTCTTCAACCTTGAGAACCATATTTTCGGAACCAATAAAAATTGCAGATCGCTGGTGTAGAGAGATAACATCTTTATCAAGTATTCTTGAAAAACCATCTGTGGCACGCCCACCTGCCTGCTCAATAATAAATGCCATCGGATTACATTCATAAACAAGCCTAAGTTTACCATTTGGAGCACTCGAAGTTGTTGGATATATAAAGATGCCACCCTTTATCATGTTTCTATGAATATCTGCAACCATAGA
>CAMDKO010000183.1 GCA_945901155.1 Pedobacter schmidteae | reverse complement strand
CAATTTAATGCCAATGTAAAACCGATGTTCAATGTTTTTGAAAATTGGTTTGGTGCCTATCCATTTTACCGTGATGGATATAAGCTGATTGAAACTCCCTATCTAGGAATGGAACACCAGAGTGCCGTGGCCTATGGTAATAAATATTTGAATGGATATATGGGTCGCGATCTTTCAGGAACCGGACTGGGTTTAAAATGGGATTATATCATAATACATGAAACCGGGCATGAATGGTTTGGAAATAATATTACCTCTAAAGACATTGCCGATATGTGGATTCACGAGGGGTTCACCATGTATTCGGAAGCATTATATGTTGAAAGCAGAGATGGAAAAGATGCTGGAGCAAAATACATAGCTGGTGTTCGAAAAAATATTCAAAATGATAAGCCAATTTTAGGCCCATATGGAGTTAATACCGAGGGTTCAGGTGATATGTATTATAAAGGCGCAAATTTGATCCATATGACACGTACCCTGATTGATGATGATCAAAAATGGCGTGAAATACTGCGAGGATTGAACAGCGAATTTGGACTTAAAACTACTACTACTGAAGATGTAGTAAATTACCTCAATAAAAAATCAGGAAAAGACCTAACTAAACTATTTGATCAGTACCTGCGATATGCCAACATTCCTATCTTGGAATTTAAGACCGAAGGGAAACAGACCCTATATCGCTGGAAGGCAGATGTTGAAAATTTTGATATGCCTGTGAGGATAAAAAACGGAAAAAAATATCAATGGATCAAACCTGAAAGCGAATGGAAAAAGATTAGACTCGAATCTGTATTTACCCCAGATCTGGAGAATTTCTACATTAAGGTTCAAGAAGATTAGAAAAACCTCAGGCTATGCAACATTTCCTGAGAATTTGCGTCTTATAAATTAACTGCGCCCTAGCAGGAAACTCATACCTCAAAAAATTAATAAAGACATGAAAAAATCACTTATATACCTTGCACTTATCTTATTAATGTCTACAGCTGCAGACCTTGCCATTGCAAATTCGCTAATCACACTAGTTAAAAGCAATGCAAGCATATCAGACGAAAGCCGAACTGTTTCTGGATTTTCAGGCATCTCTTCATCAGGCAGTTACACTGTATTTATTACCTTGGGCGATAAAGAAAGTCTTCGTTTAGAAGGCGGCTCAGAAATGATCAACCAAATAGAAACTAAGGTTGAAAATGGCATTTTAAAGATCCGCAATAAAAAGCAGATGAATTGGAGAAGCTGGAACAGTGGTGAAAAAGTTACAATTTATATTGAAGCCAGAACTCTTCATGGAATTACACTTAGTGGCTCTGGTGATATCGAGGTAAACGGCACCATTAAATCTACTGAACTTACAAACACGATCAGCGGATCAGGAAGCATATCACAAAGTATGGATGCAGAAAATTTTGTTGCTGTAATCAGCGGTTCAGGAAAAATTAATGCAAAAGGCAAGGCAGAAAATGTAAAAGCAACCATTGCCGGATCAGGAAATTTTGAAGGCAAAGAACTACAAACAAGCAATTCAAATGTAAAAATTAGCGGTTCAGGAAACATCACAATTACTGCCGATAAATATTTAGAAGCACTGATAAGCGGTTCAGGAAATATCCGATATGGTGGAAATCCAAGCGTTAAATATACAAAAAGTGGGTCTGGTAGTATTTCGAGATACTAAAAACGGGCGGTAAAGTTTGATTTTTTTAGTAGCAGGCTTAACTTGATTGCTATTGCTAGAAGGAGGTTTAAGCAAATTGAATTTATAAATAAAGAAGGCCGGCTCATTTTATAATGTGCCGGCCTTCTAAAATATATTTCTGAACGTAAAAAACGTTCCATTCAATTACACTCCCAATAATAACCTGGTTGGATCTTCAAGTAACTGTTTAACTCGTACCAGAAAACCTACTGATTCTCGTCCATCAATTATTCTGTGATCATACGATAAAGCCACATACATAATTGGGCGGATAACTACCTGTCCATTTAGGGCTACAGGGCGCTCAACAATATTGTGCATTCCCAGAATCGCAGATTGTGGAGCATTAATGATAGGCGTTGACATCATTGAACCAAATACACCTCCATTGGTAATGGTAAAAGTACCACCAGTCATTTCTTCAATTGTAAGTTTACCATCCCGCGCCTTAACTGCTAAGGCCACCACTGAAGCTTCGATATCAGCGAGTGTCATCGCTTCTGCATTCCTAATAACCGGAACAACAAGACCTTTGGGTGCAGAAACAGCAATGGATATATCCGCAAAATCATTAAAAACGATTTCTTCACCTTCAATACGTGCATTTACTGATGGAAAATCTTTTAATGCTTCACAAACTGCTTTGGTAAAGAATGACATAAAGCCTAGACCAACACCATACTTTTCTTTAAATTTATCTTTGTATTTGGCACGTATATCCATGATCGGCTGCATGTCTACTTCATTAAAAGTAGTTAGCATGGCTGTTTCATTTTTAACACTTACCAAACGTTTTGCAACAGTTTTTCTGAGTGATGACATCTTTTCACGTCTTTCTACTCTTGACCCTGGTGCAGACACAGGTGCTTTTTTTACCTCAGCTGGTTCTGACTTTTTAAAGCTTTCTGCTTTTATAGCATCCTCTTTTGTTAATCTGCCACCAACCCCACTTCCCTTAACATCCGCAGCATCAACACCTTTTTCGGCCAAAATTTTAGCAGCCGAAGGTGATGGTGCACCTGCAGCATAAGTACTTGCTTTTAACTCTTCAGTTTTTGTGGCTGATTCTTTTGATTCTGCTTTTACAGCAGATTGCTTGGCATCAGCTTGTTTTCCACCCTCTTCAATACTACAAACAGGTGCTCCAATTTGGAGGGTATCACCCTCATTGGCAATAGTTTTTAAGGTACCTGCCTTTTCAGCTGTCAGTTCAAAAGTTGCTTTATCAGACTCCAATTCGGCAATTACCTCATCCATTTCAACATAGTCGCCATTTTTTTTAATCCATTGGGACAAGGTAACTTCTGAAATAGATTCGCCTACAGGCGGAACTTTGATCACTAAACTCATAATGGTTTTTGTTATAACTATTAGTCAATATTAACAATTTTTTTCGTTGCTGCTTTTACTTGTTTTTTATCTTTTAGTCCAGCCTTTGATTCAAATGCACTCGCCACAATATACAATTGTTGTGCGATATGCTGTTTGGCATAACCGGTTGCTGTACTACTACTTTCCAGACGGGATATCAGCTCAAAATT
>CAMDKO010000182.1 GCA_945901155.1 Pedobacter schmidteae | reverse complement strand
GTTAGGTTGAATTCCTTTTCGGGTATTGAATCTTCTACCAGCTTACTTAGCTTTAAGATGAAGTCATCGGTATAATCATAAGAAGAGCCTTCGGGGGTTGTAACTTGTAAGCTTACTGCTGTTCTGTCATCGTATGGCGCAGTTTCTTTTTGTAAAATATTCCAAAAAAGACCTATAAGAGCGATACATATAATAATGATTGGAAATGCAACCCATCTCTTTTTCATGAAACTGGTAAGTGACTCTGAGTAACCAGTTGTCATATTCACGAAATACGGTTCAGACCAATTATAGAATTTGGTTTTCTTTTTATTTGCCTTCATCATGTAGGCATTCAGCATAGGTGTTAATGAAAGGGATACAAATGCTGAAATTAACACGGCCGCACCGATCACTACTCCAAATTCCCTAAAGAGCCGTCCTACAAATCCTTCAAGGAATATGACCGGTAGGAACACTGCTGCAAGGGTTACCGATATAGAGATAACGGCAAAGAAGATTTCATTTGAACCTTTAATGGCGGCCTCTATCGGACTGTATCCTTCTTCTAGTTTTTTGAATATATTTTCAGTTACAACAATACCATCATCCACTACCAAACCAGTAGCCAGAACAATTGCAAGAAGTGTTAGTACGTTAATGGAAAACCCAAAAAGGTACATGATAAAAAAGGTGGATATCAATGAAACAGGAATATCTATCAGTGGCCTGAAGGCGATACTCCAATCGCGGAAAAATAAAAAGATGATGAGGATAACTAGTATAAGCGAGATTAGAATGGTTTCCGAAACTTCGGTTACCGAGCGCTTAATAAAAATAGTGTTATCCATGGCGATATCAGTCCTATAGTCTGCAGGGAGCTCTTTTTTAATTTGCTCATACCGTTTATAAAATTCATTTGAAATATCGAGGTAATTAGCACCGGGCTGAGGTATTAGACCCATTCCAATCATGGGTGTTCCTGATGAGCGAAGCATAGTTTCTTCATTTTCAGGTCCCAGAACGGCCGTTCCTATATCTCTGAGTCTGATGGTATTGTCTCCTGTACTTTGTATGATCAGATTATTGAACTGCTCCTCATTGGTCAGATTTCCAAGTGTTTTTACAGATAATTCTGTTGCATTGCCGGTAATCTTACCCGAGGGAAGCTCCACATTTTCACGGTCAAGGGCATTTTTTACATCCAATGCAGTAAGGCGGTAGGATGCAAGTTTTGCGGGGTCAATCCATATCCTCATGGCAAAGCGTTTTTGCCCCCAGATTTGAATACCACTCACACCTGGAATAGTTTGTAAGCGTTGAGCTATCACATTTTCAGCGTAGTCGCTCAACTCTAATTGATTCCTTTTATCACTTTGCAGAGTCATTGACAAGATAGCCTCAGAATTTGCATCTGCTTTTGACACCACAGGGAGCCCGTCAATGTCTTTAGGTAAAGACCGTACTGCCTGTGAAACTTTATCTCTTACATCATTTGCAGCTTCTTCAAGCTCTTTATCTAGATTGAACTCAATATTGATGTTACTTGTACCCTGGTTACTAGAAGAGGAGATATTTTTTATTCCTTCGATACTATTTACTGCCTTTTCAAGCGGTTCAGTTATTTGGGATTCTATGATATCTGAGTTAGCACCCGGATAGCTGGTACGCACAGATACAATAGGAGGGTCAATGGAAGGAAATTCTCTAACACCTAAAAAATTGAAACCGATGATCCCGAAAAGAACCAGCAACAGATTCATTACGATCGCTAATACAGGTCTTTTTATACTGGTGGTTGATAAACTCATTGTACAATTGTATTTAATTTTAACTGATAAACCGGATTCTGAAATTGTGTGTTATTTGTTGACAATATTTACAATAACAGGTGCATCTTTTTTCAAAGACATAATTCCAGTTGTCAGAACTGTATCTCCCACCTTTAGTCCCGAGGTTATTAAAACAGATTTTTCAGTTCTGGTTCCAGTTTCAACCATCACCTCTGTAGCAATTCCATTGGAGCTAATAAAAACTTTTTTGCCCATAAGTACTGGAATGATAGATTCTGTTGGGATTAAAATGGCATCATTCACATTCATTAAGGGCAAATCAATTTTTGCAAATGAACCTGGCAATAAATCGCCCCTTGAATTAGATGCTGTTGCTTTTAGTTGCAAGGTACGGGTTGCAATATCTATACCTGGTTCAACGGCATATATGATTCCTTTATATTCATTCTTTGAACCAGCTACTGTGAAGGAGATTGTAGTATTCATTTTAATTGAGCCAGCATATTTTTCAGGGATCGAGAATGTAATTTTAACGGGGTCTGTACTTACTAATCGTGCAATGTTTTTGGAAGGCGTAATGTATTCCCCTACAGAAATGCTTCTTAAGCCTATTTTACCACTAAATGGGGCACGAATCTGCGTTTTTGATAGTTGAGCACGAATGAGCTGGGTTTGTGATTGCAGTGATTTTAGTTCTGCCAATGCAACATCATACTCCTCTTTACTAATAGCTTCCTTTTGCAACAGCATACCCGCTCTATATTCAGTTTCCTGGGCTAATTTCTGTTTGGTCAATGCCTGTGATAATTGGGCTTGAAGCTCCAGGTCATTGATCTTAATTAGAACTTTTCCCTTACTTACCGAAGTGCCTTCCGTAAAATTTATTGAGGTTATAAGTCCGGAGACCTCACTACGGATGTCAACCTGTTCATTGGCTTCTATTGATCCAGCAATTGAAAGTGAGTTAGAAAAATTTTCGGTTTTTGTAACTATGCCATTTACATTGAGTACGGCTGGGGGTCCGCCCGGTTTACGACCACCCATACTAGCCTTCTGAGCTTTGTTTTTATTAAAGCGGTAAGCAACTGCTCCACCAAGAAGAATCACAATGATTATATATACGATGTATTTGACTTTCATATAATTAGTTATAGTTTTTTAAAATTGTATGTGGCTTTTTAATTTTTTTAGTTTCAATTTTTATCAGGTTATCCTGAATTATTCCCAATACCTCATTGAAGACCTGCTTTTTAGATTCGCTTATATTTTGAAGTGATCTATTATTTAATTCTTCAATAGCTTCTTTAATAATAGGAATATCTTTTTGAGCTTTGGCTGTTAGTCTGATTAACTGTTCTCTGCGATCGTATGGATTTTTTTCACGAAGTACGTAGCCTTTTTCTTCTAGGTAGTCTAGAATATTGACCATGTATGATTTATCAATATGCAAAATTTCGGCAAGTGCCTTCTGGGAAAGATTCTCATCATGAA
>CAMDKO010000181.1 GCA_945901155.1 Pedobacter schmidteae | reverse complement strand
CAAGAACGTGTAGTTTCATCAACAATGGTAGGTGGAGCAACATTAACTAAATTAATTGGAACCTCTGCCTGGTACGCTCCCGGAGCAGGTACTGCCGCAATGGTTGAAAGCATTGTTCGCGATGAAAAGAAACTGATTTCTTGCGGAGTTGCATTAGATGGCGAATATGGCCAAAAAGACATCTCATTAGTTGTTCCGGTAATCATCGGGAAAAACGGATGGGAAAAAATCCTTGATTTTAAATTATCTGATTCTGAACAGGCTGAATTTAACAAAAGTGCCGATGCTGTTAGAGCTATGAATGAGGTATTAAAAGATTCTAATCATATCTGAAAAGCTGCTTTTACAGCATGGCAAACACTATAGTTCCGCTAGAACTAATCAATTTAAATGACGACGGCTTCCACCTATTGGTGGAAGTTGTTGTTTTTGGACAATCCTTTCATGCAGTTCTCGACACTGGCGCTTCAAAAACAGTTTTTGACAAAGGAACAGTTGAGAAACACAAAATAGATGGGGTATTGATGCCTTCAGATAAGCTTTCTACTGGCCTTGGGACAAATACCATGGAAAGCCATACCATTATTCTTCCAATTTTAAAGATCGGTAAGCTAAAATTGAAAAACTTTGAAGCCGCTGTCCTTGATCTTTCTACTATAAATCAGGCATATTCTGCACTTAACCTTCCTCCTATCATTGGAGTCTTGGGCGGCGATATATTATACAAGCATAAGGCAATTATAAGTTATAAAAAATTACGTCTTAAACTATTCAAATAAAGATTGATTCAGGCAAGCATAAAATGCCTAAGTATATCTACGATTTAATCCGGAACAAAAAAGCCCTCCAAAATAAATTGAAGGGCTTAATTTTAATAATTAATACTTAAATTATATATCAATCCGAGCATATTTTGCATTTTTCTCGATAAATTCACGTCTTGGAGCAACTTCATCACCCATTAACATTGAAAATATATGATCACATTCAGCTGCATTTTCAATGGTCACTTTTCTTAATGTACGAGTTTCAGGGTTTAAAGTAGTATCCCATAATTGTTCTGCATTCATCTCTCCAAGACCTTTGTATCGCTGAATATTAACACTCTCCTCTTTACCTGCACCTTTTAGTGATTGTACAGCAGCATCACGCTGTTCATCGTTCCATGCATATTGAAATTCTTTACCTTTCTTAACCATGTAAAGTGGAGGTGCTGCGATATAGATATATCCAAACTCGATCAAAGCCTTCATGTATCTGAAGAAGAAAGTAAGAATGAGCGTTGTAATGTGGGAACCATCCACGTCAGCATCGGTCATAATGATGATCCTATGGTAACGTAATTTCTCCATATTAAGAGCCTTTGCATCTTCTAATGTTCCAATACTCACACCCATTGCAGTGAACATATTCTTGATCTCATCATTTTCATAGATCTTATGCTCCATTGCCTTTTCAACATTCAGAATCTTTCCTTTTAATGGAAGAATTGCCTGAAAATTACGATCTCTGCCTTGTTTTGCAGTTCCACCCGCTGAATCTCCCTCGACCAGGTATAATTCACAAGCAGCAGGATCATTATTTGCACAATCTGCAAGTTTTCCAGGTAAACCAGAACCACCCATTACCGTTTTTCGCTGAACCATTTCGCGTGCTTTTCGTGCAGCGGCTCTAGCAGTAGCAGCAAGAATCACCTTATTAACGATCATCCTAGCTTCCTTCGGATTTTCTTCAAGATAATTGCCCAGAATCTCACCAACAGCGATATCTACTGCTCCCATTACCTCATTATTACCTAATTTGGTCTTGGTTTGTCCTTCAAATTGTGGTTCCTGAACCTTTACTGATATAACAGCTGTAAGTCCTTCCCTGAAATCATCACCTGTAATTTCGATTTTCATGTTTTTTAACATGCCCGATTTTTCAGCATATGTTTTCAATGTCCGGGTTAATCCCCGACGAAATCCAGCTACATGCGTACCACCCTCATGGGTATTTATATTGTTGACATAAGAATGAACATTTTCAGTATAGGTATCATTATACTGAAGAGCCATTTCAACTGGTATTCCTTGTTTAATTCCTTCTACGTAAATAGGTTCAGGAATTATTGAAGTACGCATTGCGTCAAGGTATTTAACAAACTCTTTCAATCCACCTTCTGAGAAGAATTCTTCGAATAAGAATGAACCCTCATCGGTAGTTTCCCGCTCATCAGTAAGAGATAAGCGAATACCTTTATTCAGGTATGCTAACTCACGCAAACGTGCAGCAAGTGTATCAAATTTATAATCAGTAGTCAGCGTAAAAATCTCAGGGTCTGGCTGAAAGGTAACTGTTGTACCCGTTTTATCACTTTCACCAATCACCTTAACATCATACATTGGTTTACCGCAAGAATATTCCTGAGTAAAAATTTTACCTTCACGCTGCACCTCAACCTTCAAAAGAATTGAAAGTGCATTCACACAACTTACCCCTACACCATGCAAACCTCCAGAAACTTTATAAGTATCCTTGTCAAATTTACCACCTGCATGAAGCACAGTCATTACTACTTCGAGTGCAGATCGTTTTTCTTTGGTGTGCATGGCAGTTGGAATACCACGGCCATTATCCTCAACAGTAACAGAATTGCCCTTATGAATGGTTACTTTAATGTCGGAACAATAACCGGCCAAAGCCTCATCAATTGAATTATCAACTACCTCGTATACCAGGTGATGTAATCCTTTAAACCCGGTATCACCAATATACATTGATGGGCGCTTTCTTACCGCTTCCAGGCCTTCAAGAACCTGTATATTATCCGCCGAATAATTAGATCTGTCTTCTGTTTCTTCGCTCATATTTTCTTATAACAACAAGTATCAAAAATAACCATTTACTATGGAATTTGTTGCAATGTGGATAAAATTACACCACATTTATTTACCAATAGTTTGGAGTAAATAAAATGGTTGAGATAATGGTTTGAAAGTTTATATTTGTTAAATTTTTATAGAAAAATATGAAAGAATTAATCACAAGCATAAGTAAAATTGCAGGCATTTTGACCATTGCAGCACTAGTTGTCTCATGTAACAAAGACCAAACTAAATCTGCGGACTCTAAAACAAGTTCATCTGCTAACAATTCTGAATCTATAGTCTATGTAAATTCAGATTCATTGTTGACTAATTATGAATATTTCAAAGCAGTACAGCTTACTTTTCAAGAAAAATCTAAAAAAGCACAGGCTGACTTGACCGCTAAAGGAGCTGCGTTTCAACGTGAAGTTGCCGCTTACCA
>CAMDKO010000180.1 GCA_945901155.1 Pedobacter schmidteae | reverse complement strand
TTAAAGTACCCAATGCCAATGGATGCTCATGAAAAAGATGAAGTTTTTGTTGGAAGAATCAGAAGAGATGAATCTCAGGATAAAACCTTAAATCTTTGGATTGTTGCCGATAATCTTCGTAAAGGAGCAGCAACCAATGCCGTTCAAATTGCCGAATACCTGATGGCTAAAAAATTGATCTAGTTTTTTTGATCTAATATACAACCCGGCGAATTTCGCCGGGTTATTTTGTGCCTAAATTTTGAGTTTATAGGATTTTGAATTGTCTGAATTCCCATTCGTTTTATAGTACGATTTACCTTCCTTAAATTGTTGCAATATTCCCCAATTTAACCCTGTACAATTTCTTCCTTGAACAGTTTCCTCTAATAATTTCTTCGAAATCATCATTAATTTCTTCGAAAAATATTTTTCGTAAGACGCTAAGCAATAAATTATTATGAAATTTTATTATCATTTTTTTTTACAAAAGGCAATAGGAATATTACAATTATTACATAAAATTTACATTATATTTATATTGTATAGTGAAATGTTTATGCAGAAGAAAAAACAGATTTGTGATTTTGAGCTTATCTCCCGGATTAAGGAAGGTGATGAATCAGCATTTCGAATTGTTTTTGACTTGTATTCCAGTAAATTATACGCTTTCAGTTATCGTTTTCTAAAAGAAAAGGAACCTTGTCAGGAGGTTGTTCAGGAAGTTTTTTTAAACCTTTGGATAAACCGGGCTAAGCTTGATACTCAATATCCGATCGCACCCTATTTGTATACCATCACTCGCAGACTTACTCTGAACGTTTTGCGTCATGTTGCAACATCACAGTCTGCAATGAATAAGATGTGGCTTAATGTTAAAAAGGTCAGTAATGAGACCGAACAGGAAGTTTTTTTGGATGATCTGTCCCGATTTACTGAGCAGGTATTATCCAAAATGCCAAAACAGCAACAATTGATATTTAGAATGAGCAGACATCAGGAATTAAGCTATGATGAAATTGCTGAAGAATTGAATATTTCAAGAAATACTGTTAAGAATCATTTAGTAGCAGCACTTAAAACGCTTCGCACCCAATTAAATAAGGCATTTTCTATTCTCTTTTTCTAGATTTTTATTTATTCACTGTTTTTTGAAAAAATAGTTGAATACAGACTAGTCCTCTTTTCATTTTTAGGTGTATTAGCTATAATTCAATGAGTCACGATTAATACAAGTATGAATCAAAATAAGTTGATAGAACTTTTAGGGCTTTTTGTTGATGGTGGGATCAGCAGAGAAGAATATGACCTATTGTTTGATTACATCCGTGCTAATTCGGAAGATGAGGAATTAAACATCGCAATTGATACTGTTTTTAAAAACTCCAAAAAGTTCAATCCTCTTAATAGTGATGATAAGGAAGTGCTTTTGCAAAGCATAATTAGAAATAAGCATTTTGGTAGTGAAAATCAAAATGAACTAGAAATTATCCCAACATTCGCTCCGAGTTTGTGGTATCAACTTGGTATTGCAGCAAGTATATTGATTTTGATTACAACCGGTTTATACTTTTATAAGAATAGAACAGTAGATGTTAACATAGCTGCCAAAGTTGTTGAGCCTACAGAAGCTATCATTACGCCTGGTTATGACAAGGCAATTTTAACACTTTCTGATGGGACTAAAATAATCTTAGAAGATGCAAAGAATGGAATTCTTGCTAACCAGGCAGGTGTGAGTATTCAAAAAAAATCTGATGGTGAATTGCTTTATTCTTTTTCAAATTCTGCAAATAGTGTTACTCAAGCTGAAGACAATATTCTCTACAATAAGATTGAAACGCCTATTGGAGGTAAATATCAGGTAAACCTGCCTGATGGAAGCAAAGTTTGGCTAAACTCCTCATCCTCATTACGATTTTCCGCTCTTTTTAATGGGGATACACGTGAAGTAGAACTGAGTGGTGAGGCATATTTTGATGTTTCCAAAAATAAGAGTAAACCTTTCAGGGTGATTACAAAGGATCAGATCGTTGAGGTTTTGGGAACCCAGTTCAATATAAATTCATATTCGGATGAAGGGCCTATAAAAACAACGCTGATTGAAGGCTCAGTCAAAATTATATATAAAGATAAGGTGGTGTTGTTAAGTCCGGGACAACAATTTCAGCCAAAGGAATTAGTTTCAGCAGTGCTTGAAGCAGATACTGAAGAAGTTGTAGCCTGGAAGGAAGGGTATTTTGTCTTTAAAAATGAAGATATCAAAAGTATCATGCGAAAATTATCTCGCTGGTATAATGTTGAGGTCAGCTATAGTGGGGATATTCCTGAAGTTGGCTTTGGCGGAAATATATCAAGATCAAAAGATATTTCAGAAGTTCTGGATGTTCTTCAATTAACTAATGCCATTCATTTTAAAGTAGAAGGAAGGAGGATCACCGTTATGCGATGAAACAACCAAAATCGATATTACGGTAATCTGAAAAAACCAAGAGCGGTTGCAACGCTCCTGGTCAATAATTGGATTGCCAATTTAATTGTAGTACACAAGTATTAACTAAATCCAAACACGCAAATATATGAAATTACATTCATTAACCTTATGTAGGCCCTCTTACTACATAATAAAGCCTTTGTTGATGATAAAACTAATTTTTGTTTTATTGATAACAGCATTTCTTCAAGTGAGTAGTGCTGAATCATTTTCTCAAACAGTCAGTCTGAAGTTTAGAAACACTAAACTTGAAACTGTACTAAAGGAGATTAGTAACCAAACAGGCTATGATCTGGTGTATATTACGCCATTGATCAATGAAGCTAAACCAGTAAGTATCAATTTTAACAATGCACATCTCATAGATGTCCTTGAAAAATCTTTTTCCAATCAAGCACTCACTTATGCAATACGTAATAATACGATCATTGTTCAGCAGAAATCTGCTGTTTTTGTACCGGATGCACTTATTGACATTAAAAATTTAACTGAAAAGGCCCTTCCTACAGAAGTGAGAGGTCAGGTTAGTGATTCAAAAGGAGAATCATTGATCGGTGTTAGTGTTAAAGTTAAAGGAACTACTATTGGTGTAAGTACTGACGTAAATGGGCGCTACACTATTAATGTACCCGATGGTTCAAGTGTTTTAGTATTTACCTATGTAGGGTATACAACTAAAGAAGTTTCTATTTCCGGGCGTACCAGTATGGACGTTCAATTGGAACAAAGCTCTGAATCGTTGCAGGAAGTTGTGGTAGTAGGTTATGGAACCCAAAAGAAAAGCGACCTGACTGGTTCTGTTGTTTCGGTTACTGCAAAAGATATTAAAGATCAGTCATTCTCTAATATAAACCAGGCACTGCAAGG
>CAMDKO010000179.1 GCA_945901155.1 Pedobacter schmidteae | reverse complement strand
AGCAGATTCTGCTATTCGATATTCGACCTTTACCGTTGCATTGCGGTTTACATCACCATCGATATACCATTCGAATCCTAAATTTTCAAGTGTTGGTGGTTCAATAATGAAATTTTTCACTTTAACCTTGTCTTGAGCTTGTAAAAAATGTGGGAATAAAAAAAGTATGATAATAATTCCCCCAATTAAGTTTTGAAATAATCGACCATTAAAAAAGATTTTTTTTCTCAAGCCTTCCATTTGAACACAACATTTTTTCATTTTAGATAGATTTAATAGGTTAATTATTCAATTTAGATGATTATTTCCAGTATTTCAAAACCCCTATTACAATTTTAGAGGTATCTATAAATATCGGGGTACTATTTTATTTATTTTCTAGATTATTTCATACTTAGACTGCATTCAAGATAATTAATTTGCCTCTATTTCTTATAGCATGCCATTTAACACTTAAAAAATAATTCGACTGAATGATTCATAACACGATAAGATTATTTTCTTAGCTCATTCATATTCTACTCACAAACCTTCAGCACCTAAAGGGTCTAGTTGAATCAGTTTTTTCAATGCTAAGTCCCGATAACAATCCGGAAGATCAAAGTGCTTCAAAACTCCAGGAACCAGGGTTGATAATGGCCAGTTAAACTCTGTATTTTCAGCAATGGTGGTAAAACTGCTTAATGCATTTTTCAAAATGACATGTTTAACCTGTTCTGAAAGTACCGCAGCAAATGTTGCAGGAATTGTGCCCCAACCTTTTGCAGCTAGGTAGATTTCTTCATGTCCACAAGAAATAAGCCAATCAATTATTCGAAGCAAATCGAAAGTTTTTTGTCCGGTATACGGATAATTTAGCATTATACTATGTGCTGCATAAAAATAATCATTGCCATAGGCCCCAAAAAAATCATCAGCACAGGTATTAGGCCTTGATTCTCCGATTCCACGTACATCAAAAGCATAAACTGCTGAGTTTGGCTCTGAAAGTATAAGTTCTTTCAAAAATGATTCCCCACGTAATTCATGATCAGCCGAAAGATGAGAAACATACAGAATTGCCCGCCTGATACCTGCAGTTGGCCTAGAGATCAATTCGGTGTCAGATAAGCGATAAACCGGCAAGGCAATCCCCGATTCCGTCTCTACAGCATAAGTAGTAACATGCTTTTTGGGATACAAGCGACTTGAATCTGTCCTTAAGATTCGATAATCAGGAGTACCAACACGTGTTGGAAGTTTCAAAGCAGCAACAATAAGCTTTTTCAAAGAATCTCCTTTGGGTGAACCTCTTTTTACTTTTAATGCCTGGGAGGTTTCTTTAGTGAAGGTTGCAAGCGTTCTTGGCCCAGCCTCTCCAACTTGACCATGAGGTGTACACCAGAGCAATTCAATCTCTTCTAGTTTTAGTTCAGGTTCTGATTTCGCATCAGATATTCCGGTAATTTTATTGAACCAGGAATACATGGCCTCCCGGTTATGCTTTGAAAAACCATGGTATTCTGGACCGGCAAAAAATTGAATCTGATCTTCTGCTCCCAGTAATTTATAGAGCTTTTTGAGCTCATTAAATGAATTTCGTGCGCCGCGAACGTCAAAGAAATCCTTTTCTTGACTTAAGAGTATGACAGGTTTGGGAGCCATAGCCGCTATAAAATCAAGATGATCTAGCCCTAGGCTTATTGCTCCCGGAGGGCATTGCTCCATGTCGGCCGGTAACTCATTCTTTAGATTAGTTTCAAATCCAACTACAAAACAGCTGGGCGCTGCCATAGTCAGACGTGATTCAACCCCGCAAAGCCAGGTTGCCTGAGTACCACCACCCGAATTTCCGGTTACCCCGATATGTTTAGGATCGGTTTCGGGTCTGCTCAATAAATAATCTACGCAGCGAATACAGTCCCAAGTAAACCAGGAGCTTAGATATTCACCGTTAAGCACCATTTGTTTACCGGTGTAATTATGTTCGGGCACCCCAATGCCATGGAGCGGTTTTAAATCTTTACTCAATAGTTGCACCCGCTCCCCCTGACCTATCGGATCAAAGATCAAAACTATATACCCCTGACGTGCCAAGCCCTGTGCAAATGATTGATAGATAGGTGTTGCCTTTGCAGGGTCACCATGACCACAAGTTCCGATCACACCAGGCAGCGGAAAGCTTCTTCCTTTAGGAACATATAAATTAGCAGTAACAGGAAAACCAGGCCGGCTGTCAAAAATAACTTTCTCTATTTTATAGGTATCCCTTTCAATAATTCCAGTGATTCGCGCATTTAATGGTGTTTTATCTGGCCAAGGGCCAAAACATTGGGCGATTTTGGATCTCACATCAAGAATATAATTCTCAGCATCCTGTTTTGTATTAAGAGAAGCACGTATTCTAGCAGAATTCCCTTGAAGAGCACCCACTTTTTTTTCAAAGTGGTCTTGCACCATTCTGGGAGAACGATTGAACGCCCTAAGCACTTCTTCTGGTAAAATATTGCTTTCAGTACCAGTAATTTCTGCTTGAGCGGGCAGAACATTCACTCCGGTAAAACCCAAACCTGCCATTCCAGCAAGCTTGATAAAATCTCTGCGATTGTTCTTCATTTTGAATTCGAAATCTAAATAAATCATCCCATTTAATTCTTGAAATTAACTCAATCATTAACAAGCTACAACAAGAGCATTCCGGGTAGCTCAATTTACATAATTGTCAAGTATTTTCAGAGCTAGATTTATTTTACTAAAGGTTAATCACAAAAAATCCGCTATCCTTCAATGGACAGCGGATTTTTTACTAATAAACCAGATTAACGGTTATATAATTTAAATTTTAAGAAAAATCTCTATTTAGATTTAGAACTAGGCGACGAATTTGTTTTTTCAGCCAATAATAAAGCATTATAAGCATTAACAATACCTCCTGAAACAGATATTTCACTTAGCAAAACTCTTTTATTGTCGCCATCTTCCTTTATTTTAACCTTTTGTTCAACTAGTGTTACAGATTTCATAATGATATCCTTTACTTGAAGAGCAGTCAATTTCGGATAGTGAGACCATATCAATGCAGCCAATCCCGATACTACAGGAGCCGCCATACTGGTTCCATCATTTTCCTTATACTTAGAGCCTGGCATTGTTGAGTTTATTTTCACTCCTGGAGCAAATACGTCAACAGTCTTACCACCAAAATTTGAGAAAGTTGCAACAATATCTTCATCATTTGTCCAGCCCGTAGCTCCTACTTCAATCCAAGCATCAGCAGTTCCCATCGTAACTCCAGTACTATCAGTAAACAAGCGGGTAGGGAAGTTGTCTTCCTTTTCGGTATTCTTAGAATCATTCCCGGCAGCATGAACAAG
>CAMDKO010000178.1 GCA_945901155.1 Pedobacter schmidteae | reverse complement strand
CCATGAAATGCAATAAATGCTCCGTTTTTATATCTTGCAGGGAATTGGTTTCCCTGGTAAAAATAAAGGTCATTCGGTGCCCAGTGTCCCGGAAATCCAATTAATGGCTGGGCCAGTTCTTTTCCTTTTCCTTCTTTTTTACCATCTCCGCCATACTCAGGAGTCATTAATTGCTTTTTTTGTATCTGATCATAATAGTAATATGGCCAGCCAGCATCATCACCTTCCTTGATTTTAAAAAACTCTTCTGATGGTAATACTGCACTTTGCCAGGCAGTAAAAAGTTCAGGGAATAAGCGGTGTAAATTATCCCTTCCATGTTGAAGCACATATAAACTTTTATCTGTCTTATTCCAGTCCATAGCTACAATACTCCGTAAGCCGGTTGCAAATAAGGTTCCGTCTTTTTGTGTTAGACCAGTTTTATTGGCATCAAAACGCCAGATTCCGGCATGCTGCTCAAGCTCTGGGCATGGAAATATTCCTGGCTGCCCTGGTTTTCCTCCGGGCGTGTTTGCCATGTCCATACAGTTATTGGAGGGTGTGCCAAAAGGGACATACATAAATCCTTTATCATCAAATGAAACCGGCTTGGTAATATGCCAGTGTGCGCCATGTCCATGGTCATCTGTCAGTACAGTTTCCATCTCACTTTCCGGAATCAGTTTGCCTGGAGTAAGTTTGCTTCTGTAAATGGCCAGAGAAGAGCTATAATATAGGTATCCTTTATGGATTCGCATGCCATTTGCCAGACTGCCAACATCTTTATAGCTTCCAAAATGCTGAATAATATCTGCTTTTCCATCATTATCCGTATCTCGTAAAGCTACATTGCCTCCCTTTGCTGAAAACCTTAGTTTGACATAAATATCGCCGTTGTCATTTACTGCCAAGTGTCTTGCAGGACCGATACTATCCGTAACTACTACCGCTTCAAATCCACCAGGAAGGGTAATTCCACCATTGTCAGGATCAGAAGGAGGAAGGCCTCCTCGATTTCTCATTAGGGTATGACTGAGCAGTGCAATTGAAAGTATTGAGATTGCTCCGTAAGCTAAAGGTTTTTTTAAAAAGATAGAATTGAAATTCAGTTTCATTTTATAGGAAGCGGATTATGCTAAATTATGTTTGATTAGATTCAACAGTAAATATGCAAAAAAGCTGTTTTAATTCAAGAACAGGATTTAATAATTACCAATATATTTTTAATGGTCGGATCCATAATTTGTTCATTTATAGATTGATAACCAATAAAATTAATTACAATTTTTTCTCAAAACAGATGCTCGTCTCCATTCCTTCATATTGTCCATAATTTGGAATAAGAATGAAGTTAGTTTTGGTGTAAAGTGATATTGCTTCTTTTTGTCTAATCCCTGTTTCAAGAATCAATCTAGTATAATCCATTTCTATTGCCCAATTCTGAAGTTCAGAAAGGATCATGCCGGCTAGCCCTTTTCCTCTGCTTTTGATTGAAGTAAACATCCGTTTAACCTCCATGGTATTTTTATCATATTTTTTAATTGCACCACAAGCCACAGCCTTTGAGTTTTCATAGGCTACAATTACATATCTGATCTCATCAGTTTTGTTGAATTGGATATAAAATTGATGATCTTCTCCATCTGAAATGGCTAAACCGGCATCCAGTAAAATGATTAGGTCCTTGAAATCGGGGTTATTTGCATCGGTTCTAAGCAGTTTGACCATTATTTTTTTTCAATCATACAATTGAGTCTCTGCGTCTTTGCGAGCTATTTTTTTTTCAGCTAACCTCATTAATATTAAATTTTACACTGATAAATTATCTTATGCATAGTTGATTTTGGCTCGCAAAGACGCTAAGGGTTATAGATAAATTATGATCATTAGTTTTCAATCATACAATTGCGTCTCTGCGTCTTTGCGAGAGATCTTTTTTCAACTAACCTCATTACCAGAATTTTACACCGATAAATAATCTCATGCATAGTTTATTTTGGCTCGCAAAGACGCTAAGACGCAAAGGGGTATTAGATTAATTATGATCATTTGTATTCAATTATACAATACTGTCTCTACCTCTTTGCGAGATATTTTTTATAATTTCTTTACTCCTGGCACCAAACTCGTCAGATCTCCAATTTTAACGGGTTTACCGCTATCGATACTATTCCGGGCTGCAATTCCGGTAAGGATGGCAAATGCTCCATCTCGTAATCCTGCTGCCTGTCTGTAAGGGTCGCTTTGATTGGGTAAAAATATATGCTGTTTCATCCGGTCGTCGCCACCTCCATGCCCACCTTCTGTATTTGAAATTTTTATTAGCTCACGCTTGCCAAAATTGCTGGTAATCTGTATCTCATCAAAACCATCTTCATCCCATGGCTGTTTTTCCTTGATCCATGCATCCATCTTTCCTTTGGTTCCATTAAAGGAAATTCTGTATCCTTCATAGGGTGCATAGGCTGTTAATGAGTAACTTACCTGTACTTTATTTGCATATTTTATCTGTAATGCCATTTTATCGAATATGTCAATATCTTCCTTCCATACGCAACCATCACGCAAATAGCCATCGTATTTTTCATTTTCAACATACAGCTTCATCAGCGTAGGGTTCTTTGTAATATCCCAATAAAAATCGCATTGTTTGGTGTGCGGACAATTGCGGCAATTGGTATGTCTGAATGAATTATTTTTTCCATAAAAATCCAATGATCCATAAGCAAAAACTTCTTCTGGATCAGAATCAATCCACCAGTTTAGAAGATCAAAATGATGAGACGCTTTATGTACCAAAAGGCTACCACCTTTTGCTCTTAATCGATGCCAGCGTCTAAAATAGTCGGCTCCATGGCTGGTATCCAAATACCAATGAAAGTCAACTGAAGTAATCTTGCCGATCTTGTTTGCACGTAATATCTCATAAATTTTTGCCCGATGGGGTGAATATCTGTAATTAAAAGTAACCCTCACTTTCTTTCCTGTACGTTTTTCAGCATCTAGAATAGCCTGGCATTTATCCTCATCAGTAGTCAGCGGCTTCTCTGTGATGATATCAGCACCCATTTCCATTCCTTTGATAATAAATTCATGGTGGGTATTATCAACAGTAGTAACCATCAGAATATCTGGTTTGGTTTGGCGCATCATTTGATCGAAATCAGTAAAAGTAGGGCAGGATACACCCATGTGTGATTTTGAAAAACGCAGTCGACCTTCATTGATATCACAAAGCCCTACAAATTCAACTTCATTTCCAAATTTTTCAACTACTGATTTACCCCACATACTGAAAGCCCTGATACCCAGACCAACCATGGCAATTCTTTTTTTTGATGTTGTTTTCAAAAAAGCTTCGGCCGAAGATGTGGGTAAAATAGTGGATCCAGCCAGTAAGGTGCC
>CAMDKO010000177.1 GCA_945901155.1 Pedobacter schmidteae | reverse complement strand
AATAAGAATGTTCTCATCAACTTGTTTAAAATAAAGATCAGTTCCTTTTAAAAGCATATTCAATGCCTGATCTACCGTGTAGGTTGAGGCACTTAAATTCTTTGAAGGCAACGTGATCAATTCACCTTTTCGGTAAACAAAACGAAAGGAGGTTTGTTGTTCTATTTTTTTGAATGCTGTGAGTAATGATTCATTCCTTAGCTCCAATTTGACTTCTACCTTACTGATTGATTGACTTCTGACAGGAATCGCTAACAATAACTGGAAAGACATTAACATTAAGGCTGTATATATAAAGCCAACACGCATAATCTGTATTATTAGATTTCTATTATTAAATTTTTCTGCCGCATTAACGACATGGGTGGCCCCATTCACACTATTTGTAAAATATTTCATATTTTTACAAGGTTTTAAGTTCATAAATATCCATTTACAGGGATGAAATTTAATTTAAAACTGCCAACTCGTTTAACGATTTGGACATTAGCCCTCTAGACCTTCTTCATTGCCGTGAAGAGGTTTAGAGGGTTTTTTTAAGGGGGTATTTTCGTATACATTTTTAATAATTTTTAATAATTGATTTATATCTAATTTATTTACATCCTAATCCACTTAAAACAACAGTCTTATCATCTTTGAACTGATATTTAATCTGATTAAACTCTCCTATAACATTCAGGATCTGTATTAAACTCTGACTCTTCAAAAATGTAGCGCTAAACTTACATGACTTTATCATCTCTGTAGAGAACACAATCGATACATCAAAATGCTCCTGCAATTGTTTTGCTACATCTTTAATACTTACATCATCAAAATATATGTCTTCATTTGTCCATTCAATAATGGCATCTGCCTTTACAGGTTTTTTAATGGGGCTTGTTAAGTTCTGATCATAAATAACCTGCTCATCGGGTACAATGACATTATAGGTATACTTATCATCCCCAACCTTAACTTTTCCCCTGGTTACTGTTACGGTTACAGTCTTATTTCCGGGGCTGGCTTTAATATTAAAAGCTGTTCCTAAAACAGTTGTAAAAATTTTACCAGTATGCACTACAAAAGGATGGCTAGCATCATGAATGATATCGAAGTAAGCTTCGCCACTCAGGTAAACTTCCCGCTTCCCGTTAGAATTAAAATTTTTGCTCAGTTCAAGCTTGCTGTTCTCATTCAAAATAACAGAACTGCCATCAGGAAGATTAATAAAACGACGACCCGGTTTATCGGGCTTAACCGTTTTAATAGTATTAACCTTCACAAGCCGGTTTTCTGAGGGCTGTATTTTCATCGTATAAAAGAATACAGTTATTCCAATGATCAGGATGGCAGCAGCAGCTTTATACCAGATACGCTGATTTGTAAATATGCCACGCGGTTTATCAGCCTTTGAGGAAGCCATAATCTCTTTAAAAATCCTCTCAGCCCTCGCTTCTCCAAGGGGGGTGATGGAAGATGGATCATTCCAAAATTCATCTAACAGAACCTGAAGTTCTTCATTATAGTCATCCCTTTTCATCATAGACAGGAATTCTGCGTATTGTTCAGAGGTGCCTGTCTTATTAACAAATTGCTGAAAAAGATATTTAAACCTATGAATTGACATGCTAATGAGTTTATTTTAAATAGAAAGACCTGCTGTATACCCTCTTTTTTATATAAAGACAAATGGGAATAAAAAAGGGGTTAGCCCTAGAGATATTTTTTTGATTATAGTATATCTGGCTGTCCATTTTCTCTTTTACCAGCATAATTCCCCATTTTCAATAACGTACTGGCTGATGTTAAATCAGAATATTAGTGTGTGGCATTGCAACCAGAATCTTGCCTTGTGCCAGAGCCTATTAGTTATGCCTCTCTAAAAAAAGCAGCTTAAAGCAAAAGAAATTGCCTGCCTGGCTATAGAGGGCGGAAAGGTTTGAGTGGGATATTTTGCATGAATTTACATTTTTTTATACGCTCATAGCGGCTGAGGTCTATCGTCTTTTTGTATAAATCAAAAAACCGACAAAACATTAAGAAAGAAGCTTGCAGAATGGTAGATGAAACTTGCACTTTGATCAAAGTGCAAGTTTTTCAGTCCTTATAATGCGCCTGTTATCGATTTTCAATTTGTCGGCATTTATTTTCCGCTTCGCTCCTGGATTGGGATATGAATTATAGCAAAAGAAGTTAGGCCAAAGCTTCGTCCAAGACCTTTAGGCCGTGATGAATCTGGCGGAGATCCATTTAAACCTACATATAACTTTGATCCGTCATCACTGATTTTAACCCCATAAGTTCCTCCCGGAGCATAATTGAAGGCTTTTGTCATAGGTTCCGATAAAAATGCTAGTGCTTTCTGCTGCCCGGTAGCGATGTTGTATTGAATAACCGGGGTCCCTGAAAAGCCGGCAGAACCATGTGCTCCCGGAAGATAATAGACATATTTTTCATCTGGAGAAAGATCACAAACAGTAATATACTCTCCTTTAAAAAGAAAATTGCTTCCCAGCATTACTAGATTGTCGGTTTTAGGTGAATAGCTGAATAATTCGCCAGCCATCGTTGTTCCGTAAATATGTCCTTCTTTTGTTTCAGGGGTCGATGACCGCAGGCCATCACTTTTGAAATAAGACTTACAAGGAGCAATTGAATTTGTGTTTGGATCATATTTCCAAAGGGTAGTATAAGCCTTCACTTGCTTAGCCCCTGGAAACATTGATGATGGAAGCATAGAAGTTCTCCCATCGTTCTTTCCGTCTGGTATGGATTGATCTTTTAAGCGCAATTGTGCATGAGCCGGAATCTCCCGGCCATTGAAATAAACGTTCCCCTGATTATCGATCATCAAATTGCGATCATTACCTATTGAACCTGGTTCGCTCTGGAAAATCCATTTTTTGGTATTCATGTCGAAAGCACCAAAGGCAAAGCCATCGGGCGAACCCTCAATTGCACAATAAAGAATATTTCGTTTGGCATCATATTTTGTTGTTGCCGTAACCCTTGCAGGCGGAAAATCTGCATATATTATGGTCTTACCCGAGACAGGATCGTATTGGAAGAGTTTGCCACCGGCAATTTTCTTATTCCACTGCTTCAACATCTCCTCAATACCCGCTTTCCCGCCATTATCAAGAGTTCCTGTAAAGTATATCTTTTTATCCCTGCCTTCGATAATGTGGGCATGCACTTTTGAAAAACGTACCTCACCAAGGGAAGCTCCTGTGATCTTATTAAGGTCAGCGACTTTCTTGAATATTTTAGTAGAGGGGTCCCAACTATAGATATAGCTTTCACCCCGATCTATTTTCCAATGGTTGCCGATACCTGAATAAACCTTTCCATCACTGGCCACGCATATATCACCCCAGGAAGACCATCCAGTTCCATTAATTGCAGCATTCGGCAATTGGTCATGATAAACCAAATCAACTGTTGGAACCGCTTTGGCAACT
>CAMDKO010000176.1 GCA_945901155.1 Pedobacter schmidteae | reverse complement strand
AGGCTTAAGCCACCAAACTCTACCCCAGTTTCTTGTGAATAGCCAATTACTGGAAGTGGAAGAAAACTACCGGAACGAACAGTGTCGACATCACTAGAAAACAGTTTTTTAATCAGCTTCATTTGACTGAATCCATTGCTGCTGAGCAGTAGAAGCAATGTTAATATCGGAAGTTTCCTTAGCAGATCTTTATTCATAAAGGCCGCTAAGTTAACTATTGTTTGGATAGGGTGTTGCGCATATCTTTTAGGTTATATCAAAAAATCAAATGGGTTTTAAACTCCTATTTCTTTTCCCGAATCGCCTTAAATTCAGATCCTTCTTTCCATTGTGGCATTTTTTCTTCAAATGCCAGTCTTTTACCTACCTGGAAAAGTAGTTTGATATCATCAATACCACCTTCGAAGGTCCATTTTGCCGGATCATATTCATCTGATGGGCGGTGATAATGCTTCTCAGTGTATTCATCATCGGCTTTTTGACCATAACCAGGTTCTTTTCCAATAACATCTACTCCGTTAGAGGTATAAAGTGCAGGAATACCTGCTTTTGCGAAATTAAAATGGTCGGATCGGTAGTAAGATCCAGCTTCCGGATGCGTTTCGTATGAAATTACGCGCCCTGCTTTTTCTGCTGCTTCCTTTAAATATTCTTCCAGTTCTGATTGACCCTGCCCAACAATGATGATATCTTTTGTTTTTTCAAACGGATTCACACCATCAATATTAATGTTCGCCACAGTTTTTGATGCAGGATAAATTGGGTTTTGGGCATAATATGCAGATCCCCAAAGCCCTTGTTCTTCTGCTGTAACTGCTAATAAAATGATTGTTCTTTCAGGTTGTACTTTCAGGCTTTTAAATGCTCTGGCCAATTCAATGAGGCTTGCGGTACCACTGGCATTGTCAAATGCGCCATTATAGATCGAGTCGGCGGTTTCATCCGGAGAGCCAATACCCAGATGATCCCAGTGCGAAGTGTAAATGATTACTTCATCCGGACGTTTGCTTCCTGTTATTTTGCCAATTACGTTAATCGATTTATTAAAGGTGGTTTTTATCTCCAAACTGGTACTCAATTTCAGATCGAGAGCAACAGCTTTAAATCCTCTCTTATCTGCCTGAGCAAAAAAGCTCGTTGAATCTTGCCCTGCTGCTGCAATTAGTTTTTTTGCTGCAGGTAGCGAAAGCCATCCATTGATATCGGTATATGAATTATTTTTTCCACGATCGTCAAGCCTGAGCTTTGAAGCATTCCAGCTATTCTGTACTACTTTGAATGGATAACTTGCACCTTCTGTTGTATGAACAATCAAACATGCTTTAGCTCCCTGCCTTGCCGCTTCCTCAAATTTATAAGTCCAGCGTCCATAATAGGTCATGGTCTTACCTTTAAATAGTGTAGAATCTCCTGCTCCGAAACCCGGGTCATTCACCATTACCATAACTACCTTCCCTTTTACATCCAAACCGGCATAATCGTTCCAGTTATGTTCAGGTGCATTCACACCATATCCTGCAAATACCACTTCAGTATTCTCCAAACTTACTTTATCTGTTATTTTATCTGTCCAGATTACATAGTCTTCGAGCCCCTTTAGCATAAAGCTGCCCTTTGAGGTGTTAACCTTCATTTGCGGTGCAGCCGTGGTTTTAATATTGACCATTGGAACCTCTTGGATATAACTGTCTCCATTTCCAGGTTCTAGTCCATTTTCTTTGAATTTTTTTTGCAAATAGGCAATCGTTTTTGTCTCGCCCTGCGTAAATGGTTTGCGGCCTTGAAGTGAGTCGTCGGATAGCTCGGCTACATGTAGTCTTAAACTGTCGGCACTGAATGCAGAAAGACCATCGTCATCACTTGCTTTGGGATTATTTTTAGTGCAGGCAGCAAGTAATACTATACCGGCAAATAGATAATACGTTAGATTTTTAATCATAATTGATTGGTTTTAGTGCATAAATATAGGTAGTGGTCCTATCAATATGAAATTAATATATCTCTTGCCTTAGTTCTTATTCAGGTGCATCTCATAAAACATTCGCCTATCTGCTGGAAATATTTATTTTTGCCAATAAAATTATAATATGAGTGTAGAAAGAGGACCAATATCCCGATTTATAGAAAAAAATTATCTCCATTTCAATTCCGCTGCATTAGTGGATGCGGCAAAAGGATATGAAACCTATCTTGACGAAGGGGGTAAGATGATGATCACTTTAGCCGGTGCTATGAGTACTGCTGAACTCGGTATTTCACTAGCTGAAATGATTCGTCAGGATAAAGTCTCAATCATATCCTGTACCGGAGCTAACCTAGAAGAGGATATCATGAATCTGGTTGCTCATTCACATTATAAACGGGTTCCAAATTACAGAGATCTTAGCCCCCAAGATGAATGGGATCTTCTAGAGAACCACTATAACCGTGTTACTGATACCTGTATACCAGAGGAAGAAGCATTTAGGAGATTGCAAAAGCATATTCATAAATTATGGAAAGATGCGGACGATTCTGCTGAGCGCTATTTCCCACACGAATTTATGTTTAAAATGCTTTTGAGCGGGGTATTGGAGCAGTACTATGAAATTGATCCAAAGAATTCTTGGATGCTTGCCGCTGCTGAAAAGAATTTGCCAATTGTTGTTCCTGGATGGGAAGATTCAACAATGGGCAATATTTTCGCCTCTTATGTGATGAAAAAAGAATTGAAAGCTTCAACAATGAAGAGCGGCATTGAGTATATGGGCTGGTTAGCCGACTGGTATATTGCAAATTCAGGCGGTAAAGGAGTGGGCTTTTTCCAGATCGGAGGGGGCATTGCTGGCGATTTCCCTATTTGTGTGGTACCGATGCTCTACCAGGATATGGAAATGCAAAATATCCCATTTTGGGGCTATTTTTGCCAGATATCAGATTCCACTACTTCTTTTGGTTCCTATTCAGGGGCAGTGCCAAATGAGAAGATCACCTGGGGTAAATTAGATATTCATACGCCTAAATTTATTGTTGAATCTGATGCAACTATTGTTGCACCACTCATTTTTGCCTGGGTTTTGAAGCAATAGTACTTCTTGATATTAAATGCAAATGCCTAGAGAGTGCAAAAAATGATAATTTTAATAAAATCATTTCTTGGAGTGATTAGGCCTAGTTTTTTGACATAATTTAGAATGATTATAAATTGATAAAATAGGTCATGTTAATGTCATCCGTAAATGAATAAACTTTACTTTTGTCCTCTGAAAAATGTTGATAACGCACAACCATCGACTTTTTAATTATACATTTCAAATTTTAAGCATAAATACTCAATATGAGAAGCATCTCATTGTTTTTTAGAAGTGTTACAAAATCACTGATACTGATTTCTTTCCTAAGTTTAGCTGCCGCTAATTCAGCGAGCGCACAGGATGCAGCAGCAGGGGCAGCGATTTTTAAACAAAAATGTACCGCTTGCCATGGCCTCGAAAAAGCGGTAGT
>CAMDKO010000175.1 GCA_945901155.1 Pedobacter schmidteae | reverse complement strand
ATAAAGTGGACTGAATTAGTTCAAAACTAAGGGAGTGTTTTCAAAATCTTTAACTTTGAATAACCATGAAAACACCTAAGAAAAAAACAGCAGAGAATTTCATTAAAGACATTCGTAGAAGCACACGAAGAATCTTTAATTCCGAACAGTGTCTCTCGCAAAGACGCAAAGACGCTTTGTATAACGGATAAAGAAATTTGTTTAAGGATAGCAGCTATTTCCTTCACGCTGTTCGGGATGACAGGTGCATAGCGCAAAAAAGATGAATTTCAATCTAAAAGCGATGTCATCCCGAAACCTGCCCTTCAGCAGGTGAGGGACCTTTGTGAAACTGACATAAATAAATCCCTATGTAGCTGTTTATGGAAAAGCACACGCGACACGCCTGAGCTAGCACTGGGTTTTAATAGCAAGACGGGCGAAATAGTTTATTTCTTCTTGATCAAATTCAGTTGTAAGCCGATCTCAAATGTGCCGGTGGCATAACTCTTCAATTCCTGAGTTGGGTTGTTGTAGAGTAAAAATAATTGCCAGTCTTTCTTCTGATGATAACTTAAACCAAAACTCATGCTCTTATTGCTATGGTACATACCCATGAAGCCTAACTGATCGGATGCAGTTCTGATTTCTGCACCCATATCAAGAATGTTCTGGAAATTACGAATACCGCGATATGATACCCTAGGCTCAATCTGCCAGTCGGCACTTTTGATCTTATAACCTATTGCCGTATAAAATGTGCCGAAATCTGCTGATTGCTCATCTTCAACCTTTAATTGACGCTTTAAGTTTGATATCGAACCCATAATACTGAGGTTGCTAGAGGTATAAGCCATCCCAAAGTCACCATCTAAGATGCTTTCCTGTTCATTAAAACGGACTGCTGTTTGGTCATTGGCAGAACCTACAATGGCTTGGTTATTTAATCGTTCGGTTTGTAAGCCCAATGAAATACCAAAATGTACTTTCTGACTATCATCATTCAAGGGCAAGTGATAGGCATAGCTTCCCTGAATACGGCTACGGTTAAGCAAGCCGGCCTCATCTTTGAAAAAGTTAATACCAACACCTACTTTTTCAGTACCATAATCGCCTGTGACCGATACATTTTTAGGTGTACCCGGAATGTTATCCCACTGGTTACGGTAGCCTAAGTTTAAACGCATACCACTTTGATATCCTGCCATAGCTGGATTAGCCAAATATTGGTTCTGGAAATACTGAGCGCCTAAGGGATTAATTTGGGCGCTTGAACTAGCAATACTTACGGTAAATACTAGTGCTAGCGCTCCTAGTTGTATAAATGGATTGAAATTGTTTTTCATCTGTTGTGTACTAAAACTTAATTTACTATCGTAATAGATCCTCTTTTACTTACTTTTTTACCTGAAGCTGAATCAAAGGTCAAAATATAGTAATAGGTACCCGTAGGAAGTGTTGCGCCATTAAACAAGCCATTCCAATCATTGGCATAACCTGTTTTTTTGTATATCACTCTAGAAGAACGATCCAGAATCGTTAACTGATTATTGGGGTAGCTACTTATGTTTTCTATCTCCCATTTATCATTTTGAATATCTCCATTTGGCGTTAAAATATTGTTTGCAACAATGTTTACATCTTCCATTACCTCTACAGTAATACTCAGGGTAGTTGAACTTCCATAAACGTTGGTTACCGTAACCGAGTAAGTCTGTGTTTGGCTAGGTTTAGCGATAGGATTATAAATGCTTGCTGAACTTAAGCTAGCAGATGGACTCCAATTATAAGAGGCCATCTCTATTCCGCTCACATTCAGCTTAGAGGTTAAACCTTTACTGATTTTAGGAGTGGTACTCGCTACTGCTTGTAATTGTGTGCCAAATTCATTACCCGTACCTGTAAGTGTTGGCAGTTGACTGATGCTTACTGTATACACTTTCTCAAAACTCAGGCCTCCTTTATCGGTGGTTCGAACACGAATGCTGTACGAGTTCTTAGTTACAAAACTAAATACCTGCGATGCTCTGATTTGGTTACCACTCACATTAAATACAGCATTGTCTGTTGAGCCGGTACCTGAAACCAAACTGTAAGTATGGCTATCGCCTGCATCTTGATCTGTGGTACTTAATGCGCCAACCACCTGGTTGATGGTATTGGATTCGTACAAATTAGATTTAGTAATGGCCATGGCACTCGGCGTTTCGTTGACATCATTAATGGCGATTAAAAGCGATTTTTCATCAAAACGACCATACGCATCTGTTACGCGTAAACGAACCGAATAAGCTTTCTTGGTTTCAAAATCTAAAGCAGTATTGGTTTGAAGTTCTGAGCCTGTGATCTTGAAAGAAGCATTATCTGTAGAGCCTGTACCACCAACTAAAGAATACGTGAATTGTTCTCCTATCAGGTTTTCATCGGTTCCAATTAAATCAATCACTTTACTACTTAAAGGACTATTCTCTGCAATTAAGCTAGCACTCAAAATTAAATTAGGCATAAATACTGCCGCAGTAATTTCATTTAAAGATAAACTGGAAATACTAGAAGATAAGCTATTGTTTGTTGCATCAGTTTGAGTAGCCTGACGATACCTTTTACCTGGCTGAAAAATAAAAAGCTGCAAATCTTGCTCACTTAACCCGTTTAATTCAGCATCTAAATAATCCATACTTAAGCCTCCATTAAACGAAGCACTTGGGTTAGTAAATTGATACACCCTGGAAACTTGATTCGATAACTTGGAAGTTGAAGCAGAAACTCGGTCAAGACTGGTATTACTCAATGTGAAATCTTGATTGGGGGTAATTGACAGCCCATCAGCGTGCAATGTACCGCCAGCAGTAATAGTTACCCCTTCTTCAGAACCAAAAGAAATTAATGTTCCGGTTTGTGAAAATGCCTGAGAACTAATCAAAGACAAGATTAAAATAAATTTGTATTTCATCGATTGTAAGTGAAAATTTGATTCAACAAACATAATTTTTATTTTCCATTGAAGTATTGAAAACTATAGAATCTTAGGGATTAAATTGTATCAAATCCATACTTTGAGACAAAAAAAATAAAAATGTCAGAAAAATAAGTTAATTAGAAGCTCATTGACTTATGAATATACTAATGATTTTTACAGCCCATTCAATAAAATTTATTCTGATTAGGAAAGATTAAGCCTGAAAAAAATATTTTTTTTAGAGAATTGAAAAAATAAGTTCTGGAGAAGCTTGAAAAAACACTAAATCTGCTCTAATAAAATAAAGAGCTTTTCGTAGCCCGTAGGGGTACCGATAGCTATCGGTACGAACCCCTGTTTCCAGAATGAATTCCTTAAAACAACAAAAGCGATCCTAAACGATCGTTGTAAAACGTCAGCCTAATGTTTACCACTTAAGAGATAAAGTTAAGTAACAGTTTATTACCTTGAAAGACGTCTTTCAAGGCTTTATCAAATCTTAAAAAGTAAACAAAATGGAAAAAGTAGGAAGACCAAGAAAAAGAACAGCCGA
>CAMDKO010000174.1 GCA_945901155.1 Pedobacter schmidteae | reverse complement strand
ACTTTGATTCTCTTAAAGCCTTCACTAAAGTACCGATTGATACGCACATCTTTTTTTTGATTTGCCAATTGTTCTGGTTTTGCCATCATTTTTGAGTTAAATGTTAATTCAAAAACGGTCAAGCTATTTCAGGCAACCATAGTTGTCTGAGGTCTGAAGTATGAGGTCTGAAGTATGAGGTCTGAGGTCTGAAGTACGAGTTCTGAGGACTAAAAAAGCAGAAAATTTCAGTTAGCACCACACAGTCTTGGTTCTTTGCTCTTGGTTCTTGGTTCCATTTTCAGTTGTCTGAAGTACGAGTTCTGAGGACTAAAAAAGCAGAAAATTTCAGTTAGCACCACACAGTCTTGGTTCTTTGCTCTTGGTTCAGTTATCTGTAGTCTGAGGTATGAAGTATGAGGTCTGAAAAAGTAGAAAATTTCAATTAGCACTAAACAGTCTTTGTTCTTTGCTCTTGGTTCTTGGTTCCATTTTCTGTTGTCAGTTGTCTGTTATCAGTTATCTGAAGTACGAGGCATGAAGTCTGAAAAAAGCAGAAAATTTCAATTAGCAACACACAGTCTTTGTTCTTTGCTCTTGGTTCTTGGTTCCATTTTCTGTTGTCAGTTATCTGAAGTACGAGGTATGAGGTCTGAAAAAAGCAGAAAATTTCAATTAGCACCACACAGTCTTGGTTCTTTGCTCTTGGTTCTTGGTTCTAGTATAAAATTGATTATGCTTTTCCAGAAAAACCAGTAATTATTTCATCAGACGTTACCGTGTATTGCCCGAACATTTCAAAAAATAAAAGAGCTCCATTAGTTTGTAACAGTTTGGCTTGTGTTTCTTTGTTTTCCATTCCTGTGGTACAGTCGCGCACAACACTTACCTGGTAACCTCTATTACTCATTTGTAATGCTCCATAATCGCGTGTAATCATACATGCATTAGTGTTAAAGCCAGCAAAAAATAGAAATAGTATACCTTTTTGCTTACAATAACGATGCAGTTCTTCTCCATTAGCAATAACAGCTTCACCTTCCATTGGCATAGCAATTGGGTGAAACTTATGCGGATTTACCATGGCTTGAATTTCTACTTCTCTTGGCTCAAACGGTCTCCTGAAGTCTTTGTAAGATCCACTCAAACCACGGAATTCTCTTGGAGGCCAAGTGTCACGTACTGGATTCAATTCAGCTTCAGTAATAAGCTTGACCCAGTTGGAATGCTTTACGGCAACCTGTGGTGAAGGGGCATGAATAATAGTCATTCCTGATTCCCGACATTTCTTTAATAGTGGAATATACTTTTCATTGATGATCTTTTCAGCACGATCTTCAGGTTCTTTTAAATAATGTCTACTCCATACATCAAGAAGCACTAGTGCACACTGAGAAACCGGAATATTCCAATCTAGATTTGCATGACCTGTATTTACCTCCAGCCATTCAGCTCCTTCATTTACATGCCATCGATGATATCTAGGCTTAACACGTAGTTTTTCTGCACTTACTGAATGTTCAACCGTATTTAAAGAAGCAAAAGCTGGTACTGTAGTACTAACTCCTAATGCTGCCCCAAGGCCACCTATAGAGGTTTTTTTTAAAAAATCACGTCTAGAATTGTTTTTATTTGACATATCGGAATTTATAAATTGTTTTTCTTTCTCTATTAATTAATTGTTTTCAATTTACGCTCCCAGCGTAATAATTCGGCTGTAAAAGCTAAATTCTCTTCTCCACGAACCAGATAGGTATTACGGATTTCTTTGTAAACTTCCGGATTGGCAGCAGCAAGTTCTAGCCAGCCATGTAAAATGGGGAAGTAAGCTGCATGATCTTCGCCTTTACCATCAACAGCCCTCCTGATACCTGTTCGGTTGGGAAGGAGAATATTTTTTAAAAGCGTATTTGAAAAACGCATAACATCTTGTTTTGTGAAAACCAGATTTTCTCGATGAGCAGCCATTACCATTGCAATATCAAGTACGCCATGCGAGCTATCTTCCATATTTGCGGCGCCTTTATAAAACATCACATTCGATGATAATTTATCTTCCGGTTTCCATCCCACGGTGGTCATCGGTTCATACCAGTAAGTCCAAACATAAAGATCTCCTTCTTGAACATATTTAAGGCGATTTTTTAGTAATTGGGACATTTTTTCTGAGCGTTCTCGATATTCTTTCTTACCAGTCAAGCGATATAATGCTAGTTGCGTAGTGGTATGCATCGCTAAGAAATTGATCGGCTGACCTACATTGTCGGCAGGAAATGATTCGCCTCTTTCACAGGTTAAATAATAGCCCTCGCCTTTATTTGGACCATTACGCCATAATCGTGCATTGGCATCTTTGTATGATTCTTCAGCTGCCTTTATAAATCGATTCGCTGCAGGAATAAGATTGGCTAATTCAGGTTTTGATTTTGCAAACTCGGCCATTCTAAGCATTGGATTATAGATTATTCCTAAATATCCGGTATAGGCTAATGGTATAGATTTTAATGTAATACTTTGGGTAATGGGTAGATTGGGCTCTGTAATTTTTATCCTGATTAAATTGGATTTAATATCCGAATAATCTCCTGAACGTGTGGAATATGGCGACATTGGATCATTGACAATAGTTTCTATGAAACGTTCATCCTTAGGGTCGAAACTAAGATCAGAAAAGCTTTCATTTCTTTTCCAAAACGAATTAGTAATTTTTAAATTAAAACGTCCTGTTTTAGAATCTTGTTTCAGTACTATTTTTGTCAGATCATTATTTGCATAAGGGGTGGAGCGAATAGTTGCAATAACTTTTCCTTCAGTATCCAGTAAATATTCTTTCGCAACTACATATTTTAAACCCATACTCCATGCTGGACGAATTTTTCCTGAACCATCGGCAATGCCTCGTCTATCATCACGGTGGTTCAATAAGCGGTCGCCACGGCGAGCTACCTCCTTTAAATAAGTAGGATCTTCAGTAGCTTCATATAAATCAACCAGAGTCTCTAATGTAGCTGCTTCGCCCCAAGCTAATGAACTGCCGTCTGGTTTTATAATCCAGGGATCAGTAAGAGGTAATTTAGAAATCAATTCATCTGCCCTAGCTCTACTTATATTTATTAGCGCTATCTCATTTTTCTGATTAATGTTTTTTAAAGAATTAAGAGATTGAACCTGATCATTCTGGAAAGTAAATGGTATAAGCAGTAAAACCGGAAGTAAGTTAAATCGTTTCATAGTTAACTTTATAAAAGCAAATTAGATTATCTAAACATAACGGGTACGTAAACGAATTTAAGTAATATTAGGATAAGAATATCAAATATTTAAATTTTAACTAATAGTTATTTGTTTTTAAATATAACTGCCAGTTGACATTTTAATATAGAATTAAAATCATAGCAGTTCAAATATGTGGTGAAATAGTATGACTAACAGTATTGAAATTCAATATAAATCTTATTACTATCCTTATAATTAGATAAGTCTGTCTTTAATCATTAATTGTCAATTTCTAACTTCGTTAATTATGAAAAACCGTAGATATGCCTTATTATTGTGTAAAAAATATACGATTTTGTAATTGTGG
>CAMDKO010000173.1 GCA_945901155.1 Pedobacter schmidteae | reverse complement strand
GCCCGCATCATCAATAAATAAAGACATCCGGCGGCACCGGCAGCCATCATCCCATAAATAATAGACATCAGGTATCCTGTTCTATTCTTTTTTAGGGGTAGCTCTGGTTCATCAACTATTTGGAAGGTTGGAGTTTCCTGTAATAGCATCGTACGGCTTATTTCAAGGTTCTTTACAATTTCTCCATAAACGGATTGTAACACTCCTTTATCTCTTTGTTTTAATTCAATAGCCGCAGTCTGAGTAACGTATCCCGGGTTTTTATCGAGCATAATGTCATTGGCTGCACTTGCAATATATGTTTTGCGATTTAGAAGTGCTTCAATGCTATCCGCACGCACTTGCAATCGGTTCACATTATTTCTTTGTCTTTTAGTTTTGGTCTCAATATAAAAGCGCGTGGCCTCATTAATGAGCCTGGTAGTGAATACCTGAGCAAGCCTTTCATTATGCATGGTAACCGTTGCTTCGAAAAAACTCAATTTTTTATCTGGCTTTCCAACGCTAAGTTCTTTTTCGCTTATCCTTTTAATGATCACTTGAATCAAACTATCTTGGAGTCTGGTATAGTTTTCTGTATTTTTCTGGAAAGTAACAGGTGTTCCATTATTGTATTTATCACCCCAGGCCTCACTTAATTTGGCTGTTCTGGCATATTCATCCGCAATAGTGATGTCTTTTTGATCATCAAAGGGAGTTAGCAAGGTATTTTTAATCATCCGGGTACTACGTAATAATTGCTGTACGTTGTCGCCTGCCAATACCCCACCTGTTCCCGACATCCCACCAATATCAAAGCCAAGTTGCCCTGCCAACCCGGATATCAGTGAACCTCCTCCTCCTTTGGCTTCTTCAACTACAAATGAAAGTCTTGAGGTATAAGAAACAGGCTTATACCATGCATAGGCGATACCTAAACAGGCACCTAAGATGGATATAGCAGCAATTTTAAAACGTTTTTGCCACAGGTAAACTACATCCTCTTTGCGGTTTTGAAAGATTTGTTTGAATGAAAATTCAGGCTCGTATGGATAGGTTTCCTTACTCATGTTATTTGTATAAAATGGCGATCAGTCCAATAAGTGCTGTTATGGCTGATGTGATGCCTGAAATTTCTGCAAATCCTAATTTCCTTTTACTATCCGGGTTCTTTTTAGGCACTGTGATTATGCTTCCAGGTATAACTGATGGGTAGCTTCTGAATACTAGAAAATTCCGGACCGGTTTATTCAAACCATTGGGATATTGAACATAAGCTCCTTTAATTCGGGCATCTTCAAGTGCACCACCTGCCGAGTTGATATAATATTTAAATCTGCGACCCTGGTAACTGATGTATTGAGGGTTACTTACTGCACCCGAAACTTTTACAAACGATATAATTCTTGGAACAAAAATACTATCGCCTGGCAGCAGAATCATGCTTTTTTGAGTAATTGGATCCAATGTGCTTTGAGTTAGATCCAGGTCAACTCTGATCCTGTTTCTGTAGATCTGTGCACTTTCTAATGATCCATAAGGACTAAGTCCGCCGGCTCTCTGTAAAAAGTCAAGTGCAGTCTCGTCGCGCTTTTGTACAGCATATTCACCTGGAAATAATACTTCGCCGGTAATACTGATATTGCCTAATGGCCGGAAGTTTACTAAACGGGGCACATGAATATAATCAAGTGCTTGCAACTCCATATCACCAGTTCCGGTTTCAATATTTACATTAAATGTTTCAACCAACTGGTTTGCAACATTATCAGATTTGTCTTTTATAATTCTGGAAATCTCCACATGATGGCCTGCAGCTTGTTCATTTAATCCGCCAGCCATAGCGATCAGGTCAGACAACTTCATGCCTTTGCGGAAAATTACAGTCCCGGGGTTTCTTACATTTCCATTAATAGTGACATACTGATCGGTCATAAACTCTGCAAGGTTCTGAATGACAATTGAATCTTCTCTGAGTAGTGGAATGTCTTTCAGCCCTTTAACAATTTCGGAAGGTTTAAATGAAATCAATTCTTTTTCAAGATTGGGAAGGGTACGTTTGATGTAAGCACTCTCTAAATAGGCTTCATTTTTCAATCCTTCAGCTTTTTTAATTAAAGCAGATAGGCTCAATCCGGCACTTAGTTCATACACTCCCGGACGGTTCACTGCTCCTTCAAGTGTTACACGGTTGGCATACCTGTTTTGGATAGAACCAATTTCAACCAGGTCGCCATTTTGGGGCACAAAATTGCTGAAAAGGCTAGCAGGAACATCTTTTACTTCCCTCTCTTTATCATTTACCTGATCTATTTTAGCAATGCTCCGGTAGGCGATATCGGTATAACCGCCAGCGTATTTGATCAAATCATCTAGCTGTTCTTCAGGCTTAAGTTCATATATGGCAGGTCTTTTTACTTCTCCTTGAATAGCTACCCGCTTGCGGTAAACCGGAAAGTTGATCACATCCTGATCTTCAAGGCGAATATTTCCGTCCATCAGGCCTTCCTGAAGGAAAGTATAGAAATCTACGGTTTTATATACTTTATTGTTTCTGATTAGTTCAATATTACGTAGTGTACCATTCAGAGCAGGGCCTCCTGAAAGATATAGCACATTAAAAAATGTCGCAAGAGATGAAAGCGTATAAGATCCAGGTGTTTTTACTTCGCCCACGAGCGTGACTTTTATGGTACGTGTATTTCCAAGATTAATAGTAACCTGACTTTGACCGCTAGTTAAAGCGGGGTATACTTTTGACATTTTAGTTCTGATCAGTTTTGTAGCCTGATCAATGCTAAAGCCATTTACATAGACTATGCCTGCATAAGGTACTTGTAGATTGCCTTCTGGGCTAACTTTAGAACTCACACTACTTTCATTAAGGCCTGTAAGTAAAATTATTAGCTCATCTCCAGGGCCCAGAATATATCCTTTTGGAGTAGCGATATTAAAATCTGGATCAAATTTAATACTAGTCTGATTGAAAAAATCAGAGCCATAAATACCTAATCTTTCAAAACCCAATACTTTAGAAGTGGCAACAGCTATGGGTTTGCTAAATATGTTTATAGTATCTCTACTGAAATCGATATCGTCTTTCTGGTTCACTTCAGCCATTTTTACACCCCCTTTATTTAAGCCAAGTAAACCGATGCGCTGCTTAAAAAGATTAATTTCAATGGGGTCCATTCCTCTTTGTTCCAAGAGTTTATAGGCATCCTGTTCAGGTATGCCGAGGTCGTCAATTTTTTTCCAGGCTTCAGTAATCTGGGCATCTGAAAGCTGGCTTACTTTAATGTTCTGAAGTTTATCCAGGGAAATACTCTGCGCCTGGCCCTCGCGAGATGATAAAACCAATACGGTAATCAGTATATAAACTAGAAATTTAATTCTCATGCAGTCTTTGTTAAAAATTAGGATGACAGCTACAAATATAAATATTTAATAAATAAGCATTCTTGTTAAAATCCATAAGAAATTCCAAGCCTGAACTCCTGTGGGATTGCCCTTTGTTGCAAGGCAGGACGAATAATGCCTGCTTGTTTATAATAGGACGCTTTTATATTAAGTTCATTCAATAATTGATACTTGACTTCAAACAGAAATTGTTTCTGTGTATCAATCCTTTTAGTAAGAAAAGC
>CAMDKO010000172.1 GCA_945901155.1 Pedobacter schmidteae | reverse complement strand
TCTGACATATCAAGCATTTTATCTACAGAATCAACCAGTTCAATACCCCTGGCCTTAGCCTTAACGGCCCAATCAGCGAGCATCTCTGCTTTAAATTCTACATCGGGATTTCCTTTTGGATGATAGATAGCAACAACCCTAAAACCACTAATATCCGCATCGGTTACTTCTGCATTTAACATTTCTGAAAAAGCTTCAGTATGAACAGATAATCCAATAATACCTACTCTGATCTTTTTCTGAGAAACATCATTGGCAAATAACATTTGTGACATACTGGTCATTCCAAGACCTATTCCAGCTAAAGCTGCGGTTTTAATGAAATCACGACGTTGACTTCTTTTTTTCATTTTTAAAAAGGATTTAAAGCGAATTCGAATTTCACATTATTAGACACATTAATCAGATACTCCTATTTACATTAATGATACTATTTTCTATTAATTTATCGGTATAAAAGATTGTATCATTTTGTACAATTAAATATAATTCTAATAAATAGCAATGAATTAAGTAATCTAACTATTTCTTCTTAATAATCTCAACAAAATTAAAGACGTGCAATCTCAAAGAAATAGCTATTAAATATGATCCTGGCTCAACAGATTATTGATGCAAAGCAAAATCTTTAGCACCTTACTTTTTGTCGCGTGCAATACCTAAAGCAATCCGAAAACCATCACGGGAATCGGAATAGCTAATTCCCTGCAGTCCTAGGCGAACCGCAACTCGGGCATTACCTGGAACGTCATAATAATTGCCGCTACGACAAACTGGTCGATAATTCTGATCAGTAAAAAGAGGCTCCTCATGGCCACCTTTTGGATCAAAATGATCCAGTACAATTTCCCATACTCCACCACACATATCCGCAAGTCCGAAACCGTTTCTGCCCTTTTCTCCAAACTGATCTACAGGTGAGACGAAGGCAAAACCATCGCTCCAGGGTGCTTTGGCTAATGGCCAGGTCTTGTTACGCCCAGGTAAAAAGTCAATAGCAGAAATGTTCAAACGGCCTTCCCCTTCACTTAGTTCATTACCCCACCAGAAATAGGTATCTTCAAGACCACCCCTTGCTGCATATTCCCATTCTGCTTCTGTTGGCAGACGATATTCAAGTCCTTTTGGTAAGCGGCCTGCAGCCCTCTCCCGCTTAGTCAACCATTCGCAAAACGCTTTGCCATCATTCCAGCTCACACAAACTACCGGATATTCATCTCTAAGCGGGAAACCAAAATTCGGATCGCGCCAGCTCTTACCCTTTAATGAAATCCAGGGGTGTGGTGGGCCTTTGGCAGCAATCTTCCATTCAGGATCAAAAACCTGTGTTTTACCACCCGGTTTCTCTGCATCTGTAACATATCCACTTTCTTCTGCAAAACGCCTGAACTGACCAACACTCACTTCTGTTCGCCCCATCCAAAAGCCATCCTTTACCCGCATCGCACGTGGCTGTTCACCTTCGTATGACTCTCTCGCTGTTCCAGGAGTTGCTCCACCTTCAGTACCAGTAGCCCAAGCCTTCTCTGCTGCCGTGCTACCCATCTTAAAAGCTCCAGGTGGGATATACAGCACCTCGAGAGAGACGCCTCCACCCAGATCCAGTTTTTTTACAGGATTCTGATTGGCTCTTTCAATACTAGAGCGGAATATTTTGCCATTCCCCTGATCTGTTGCCATAACCCCTGTTATGGAATTTGAACTCAGCAAGACAATAAATCCGAAAAATAAAATAAACAATAAAGTGCTTTTCATACTATTGACCATGATAATTGGATTAAATTTTAAAACAATTGTCCGAGTAATTCGGACTAAGATTCATTTATTAAATTTCTAAATAGCATATTCTGAAAACTTATGCATTATTTATTTCGTTACCACTTCCCCGAACACAATTGGTTAAAATAAAAACGATTATTTTATAAGAATTTACAGCCCAAAATGCAGGCTGGAAATTCTTATAATTTTTAATACAGCATAGATTTAACAAAATCCTATGTTTCCTGATCAATTATCCGGGTTTTGGATCAACTTAGGGTTCAGCTGTATTTCAGTCAAAGGAATAGGAAGCAGAGCCCAACCTAGTTTATGTGATCCCTTTTTATTAATTGTTAACAAGTGACCTCTATATTTTCCTGTGAGTTCAACTTTTGCAGCAGTATAGGTAGCAGGATCATTGGTAAGTTTCATGCCATGAAACTGTTGTTCAATCACATTAAACCAAATGCCCCATCTGCGAATATCCATGTATCTGATATCTTTCTCCAGTGCAAACTCAATCCTTCTTTCCAAACGAACTATTTCTCTTAGTTTAGTACGATCCGTTTCAGTAACATTAGGCATACCCACTTCAGCCCTGCCTCTGACTTTATTAATAGTCGCATCAAGCAATGCCTGAGTAATAGCTTCGTTATTTTCAATTTTAGCCTCTAAATAACTTAAAAGCACCTCTGGATAGCGTATATGAATAACATCATCGCCAGAAGATCCCATATCTCCACTATAACCCTCTGTTACATACTTTTTCCAGCCATATCCGGTTGCACCAACCAAGCTCCCTATTGCGCTGTTTGCTTTTGTGAATTTTTTACCGTTAAATACAGTATATTCCGGTAAAAAAACAGTAGCATATAGGCGAGGATCCCGATTTGCGAATGGATTAGCCGCATCATATAATGGTGATGTTTCAATCGGCAATCCGTCTTTCATTAAGTAGCTGCTTATTAATTCCTCATATACATTAGTTTCCTGGTAACCACCATAAACATCCGGAGTATAATTACGTTGGTGTTTAGTATTTCCAAAAAGGCCGGCGATAAAATTAGTGGACAAAATAACTTCTTTGCTATTTTCTCCCTTTTCTTCGAATATAGCCTTATAACGAGGATCAATGATATGCTCATTCAAATCAATAATATCCTTATAAGTTTTAACCGCATCCCCCCATTTTTTATCCATTAATTCTAATCTTCCTTTAACAGCAAGCGCGGCAGCTTTTAAGATGCGTCCTTTTTCACTTGCAGGTCTGGTAGTAGGTAAATCCTTGACGGCTGCCAAAAGCTCAGTTTTTGCGAAATCTGTTACTTCTGCTAAGGTAGCGCGAACCTGGTTGTTCGATTCATCAACAGTTAAAACCTGTTTAACCAATGGAACACCTCCATAATACATAGCAAGTTGCCAGTACTCGAAAGCCCTTAAAAATTTAGCTTCAGCAATCACTTGAGCCTTCTTAACTGCATCCATTTTTACTTTGTCAACATTTGCAAGAAAATAATTCACTTTAAAAATGGTACGATAGCCCCTTTGCCAGATAGAACCGGCAACCTGAGTATCACTGGAAATCACGTATCCGCTATAAATAAGTCCTACTTTACTGTTTTTATAGTCTGAATCATCGGTCATGCTTGACAGAATAAGCAACTCATTACCAGAATTATTACCGCTCCCAACACTACTCCCATTGTATATTCCAGTTAAGGCCAGCATGGCATCCCCTTCACTGCTCCAAAAAGAGCCCTCTGATAAATCTGTTAATGGCTGTTGATCCAGCAAATCTTTTTGACATCCGGATAGACTGACTATAGAAATCAGTATGCATGCACTTACTATCCTTATTCTATTAAATATTTTCATAATCATTTT
>CAMDKO010000171.1 GCA_945901155.1 Pedobacter schmidteae | reverse complement strand
ACATAAAGCACAGGCTTACAAAGATTTCAGGCATATACTAGATCGTAAGGATATTGATGCGATAAGCTGTGCAACACCAGACCATTGGCATAGTCAAGTTGCTACTCTTGCGTTTAAGGCTGGTAAAGATGTTTATTGTGAAAAACCTTTATCTCATGATGTTAGAGGGGGGCAAGAGATGCTTAAGAATCTAAATCGGTACGATAGGGTTTTCCAATTGGGTACCCAGATTCACGCGGGTGATAATTATCATAGGGTTGTGGAGTTGGTTCGTTCGGGTATCTTGGGTAAAGTTCATACGGTGCGCTTATGGAAATCTGGTTTTCCTCCTGATTTTGGCCCGGCAGCATATCAGCCGGCACCAAAGAACTTGGATTGGGATATGTGGCTTGGCCCAGCTCCATTATCTGAGTATGATCCACAGCGTTGTCATTTTAACTGGCGCTATTTCTCTGATTATGGTGGTGGCGTTTTTGGCGATTTCTGGTCACATATTGCCGACGTAGCCTATTGGGCTCTACAACCTCAAGGATTGAAAAGCATCAATGCCAGAGGTGAACAAAATACAGGAATTTCTAATGTTCAGCGTTGGATTGATGTGGACTATGAATACCAAGATTTGAATATTTTCTGGACTAGTCAGGCTCCCAACGTGCCTGGAGCCGCCAGCCGGGGTAATATCGGTGCTTATTTTGAAGGTGAAAAAGGAACGTTGATTTGTGATTATAATACGCATGAGGTTAGAATAGGCGGAGAGCTTATGCTTGATTTAACTAAAGTTCCGATCACCGTTGAGCGTTCGCCAGGTCATCAGCAGAATTTTGTGAATGCAGTTAAATCACGTACACAACCAGAATCTAATTTGGAATATGCTCGCAAACTTACACTGCCAATGCAGTTAGGACTTATCTCCTATAAAGTGGGCAGAAAGCTTGAATGGAGCGAGAATAGAGAGAAATTTAAAGGGGATCGCGAAGCAAACAGCTTATTGTCAATAGAAAGGCGGAAGGAATGGGATTTGACGTAAATTGTTTGGGGTGCGTTAGAACCTCGAGGTAGAGGCATTCGATATAAACAATTTCATATTCGATTTTGTATAACACGTTCTACTTGACCTGCTTTGTTCATTATCTGAATAGTTTTAAATATCGCTCAAATGCAAATACTCTATTTCGTTTAAACCCGGTAAGTTCAATTAATATTTCAAGTCTGACAAAATCATTCAATATTCTTGAAGTAGTAGGAATGCTTGTATTCAAGGCACTTGCTATACTTTGCATATCGGTAATGGGTTGGCTATATAAATATTGTAACATGTTTCTGGCTAGCATTTGCTTTTTGCCAAGGGTTATAATTTTAGTTTCAAGAGAAGCTCTCAATGCAATAATATCTTTGAATGTTTGAATAGAACTTTCGGCTGTAACTCGTATTCCTTCTAAAAAGAATTTGAGCCATTGCACCAAATTATTCTTGGATCTTACTATTGTTAGGTTATCGTAATAATGTTCTTTATTTTTTTCAAAAAAATCAGACAAGTATAGAGTAGGCTTTACCAGTAATCCGGTGTCCACCAAGTATAGGGTAATTAATAGTCGGCCAATTCTACCATTTCCATCCAAAAATGGGTGTATGGTTTCGAACTGATTATGTAGAATTCCTATTTTAATTAAATGAGGAATGTTTTTGTGCTCGCTATGAATAAATTTCTCCAGATCTGACATAAGTTCTATTATACCATCCTGGTGGGGAGGAATAAATTTTGCATCGGCAAGACTGCTGCCGCCAATCCAGTTTTGACTAACACGAAATTTTCCAGGTTGCTTGTGCTTGCCCCTTACACCTTGTAGGATTATTTTATGTGTATTTTTTAGTAATCTGTTGCTAAGCGGTAGTTTTTTTAGTTCGTTTATAGCTGCGTTCATGGCTTGCACATAATTTTGTACTTCTTGCCAATCGTCTCTTTTTTCGGGGTTTATATATTCTTCTTTTTGTACAGCTTCGTCTATATTGGTTTGTGTACCTTCAATTCGGCTACTCTTGGTACCTTCTTTTAGTACATGCATTTTTATAAAAAAATCTACATCTGGAATTAATTGACTGAAAGCATTCAATTCTCCTAGTTTTTGGTCGGCTTGGCTTAACAATAATGCCACAGCATCATTATCTAAATGCCAATCTTTATCAATTAGAGTTGGTTCAAAGCTCTGGTATTGTATCCTTTGGATTAATTTTCCTGATTTAAAACTGCTTATGCTCATTGATATTTAATTAGATTCCAAGTGTAAATATAGAATTCTATATTTTCATTTTAATGATTTAATGAAATTATAAATTTCTATATTTTCAGTTCTTATCCAATTAAGCAGGAATTCAGTAGAGGCTATATTTTAAGATTCATAAAAATGCCACGCTTAACTTTAATGGACATAGGGTGCATTTTTTTTTCAGAAACAGCAATGGCTTATAGATTTACCCACTGCCCACTTTCAGAACTCTTAAAAATCCCCTCAATCACCAGCATATTATGAAGTGCGTCTTCAAGCGGTGTAGGAACCGCTGTGTTATCCAGAATTGCCTTTGAGAACAGATCACCCTGAATGGTGTATTGATCGCAGATATCGAAGGTAATTTCCTCCGTTTTTTCTGAGTTATGAAGCCATAATTTAGTGGGTTTATCTGGCGGGGCATTGAATGGAATCTCAAGTTCTATCCCACCTTTATCACCAAATATATTGACCCTTTGAAAAGGCGTTACTTGTGTTGAACAGGTAAATGTTGAAATTCCACTTGAAAAATCAAGTATTCCAGAAGCCATCCGATCTGTCTTAAATATCGGATCGAACTCAACAAATCCATCAACCCGTTTGGGCTCTTTACCAAAAATAAACCGCGACAAGGAAATGCAATAGCAGCCAATATCCATTAGGCCACCCCCTCCAAAATCTGGATTATGACGAATATTAGTTGGATCTGTATTGTGGTACGAAAAAAAAGTCTGGATAGATTTAAGTGTTCCGATTTGTCCATTTTCAACCAGTTCTTTAGCTTTTTGCCATTGAGGATGATGACGGTACATAAACGCTTCCATTATTTTTAGCTGGGGTTTCCCTTTCGAAACCTGTATTAAGCTTTCAGCCTGTTTACTAGAAAGGCCTACAGGTTTCTCTAGTAGTACATGTTTACCGGCTTCCATGGCCTTTATAGCCCATTCTACATGCAAATGATTAGGTAAAGGAATATACACTGCATCTACCATAGGGTCAGACAGGAGCTCTTGGTAGGAACCATAAGCTGTTGGAATTCCAAGTGCATCTGCCGCTTTTTTTGCCTCATTTAAACCCCTAGAGGCTATCGCAGTAATTTCACAGTATTTTCCCTTTTGCATCGCGGGAATAACCTTTACTACTCCTATTTTTGCGGTGCTAAGTACCCCCCAGCGAATTTTAGTTTTCAATTACGAATTATTAGTTTTCAATTACGAATTACGAAATACCAATTACGAATTATAAATTACGAATTACGGTCCATTTTTAGCTTTTCTCAGCGTCTAATTTCACAACTTTCTTAGGTTCACGGAAGAAAACAACAAATATCACAAGTACAGCAACAGAGCCCCAAGCAGGATAAATCCAGATGCCTTGCCAATCATGTGCAATAGTTCCAATAGCATTT
>CAMDKO010000170.1 GCA_945901155.1 Pedobacter schmidteae | reverse complement strand
AAGAAGAATAATAAAACTACTAGCAAGTAATACGGTCATTGAACATCTGGCGACAGACTTAATGAGAACTTAATATTTAATTAATATTTATTTTTGATTTTTACAGTCCCGTCTTCCAGGAAACGGGACTGTTTATTTTTTATGAAATGCCTAAGAATATTCCGCTTTTAAATCGTGAAGTTAGTTGGTTATCGTTTAACGATCGGGTATTGCAGGAGGCGGCTGATAAATCTGTACCCTTGATTGAACGTATTCGGTTTCTAGCTATTTTCTCATCCAATCTTGATGAATTTTACCGTGTCAGAGTTGCTACCCTTAACAGACTTTCAAGTTTAAATGCGAAGTCAAAAGAGTTGTTGGGTTTTAATCCGCGAAAAACCTTACATGAAATCAAGAATATTGTTGTTCGTCAGGAGCGCAAATTTAATCACCAGTATAACGATGTGATTCTCAAAGGGCTTGAGGAAGAAAAAATATTCATAATCAACGAAAAACAGTTAAATGTTTCGCGTGGCTTATATGTTGAAAAATATTTCAGAGAAAAGGTACTATCAACATTAGTACCTGTGATGATTGACAAGAATCAAATCTTTCCAGAATTAAAAGACCGTGCTATTTATTTTTTTGTAAGACTTATTCAGAAAAAAAATATTGAGAAATCCAGGTTAGCCCTGATCGAAATTCCAACCGATGGATTAAAGCGGTTTTTGGTACTTCCTGAAACAAATAATTTAAAGTTTGTTACTTTGATTGATGATATCATAAGATATTGTTTGAATGATATATTCTTTATTTTTAAATATGACCAGATTGAATCTTATTCTATTCAGCTTACCCGCGATGCTGAACTAGATCTAGATAAGCATGTGAGTGAGAAGTTCATTGAAGCATTGACAAAAAGTTTGAACAAACGGGCCAAAGGACGACCAATGCGTTTATTATATGACAAGGAAATGCCATTGGATATGCTTAAATATTTGGTAGATAAACTAGATTTGAGTACAGACGGTCTAATTCCCGGAAACCGATATCATAATTTCAAAGATTTTATAAGCTTCCCTAATGTGGGTGGCCCAGATTTAGAATATCCTAAAATGCCTGCGCTACCCGTTCAGGATCTATCTACTGTAAGCAGTATTTTTGCGCATATAGCCAAAAAGGATTATCTGATAAACTTACCTTATCAGTCATTTGATTACATCATTCATTTTTTAATAGAAGCAGCAATTGATCCCAAAGTAAAAGAAATCAGCATGACTTTATACCGTTTGGCTGAGAATTCTAAGGTAATACATGCATTGATTAATGCAGCAAAAAATGGCAAAAAGGTATATTGTTTATTGGAATTAAAAGCAAGATTTGATGAGCAAGCTAATATATTCTGGACAAACAAACTCGAGGAGGAAGGTGTAATTGTTAATTATGGAATACCCGAATATAAGGTTCATTCAAAAATTTGCCTGGTAAAAAGACAGGAAAGAGGAAAGTATGTTTTCTATGCAAATCTTGCTACCGGTAACTTCAATGAAAAAACAGCTGGATTGTATTGTGATCACAGTCTATTTACTGCAAATCCGCAAATTACCAGCGAACTTGTCAAGTTATTTGAAGGCTTACAAACACAGACTTTTTTCAAGGGCTATAAATATTTGATTGTTTCTCCTCTAGAGAGCAGAACAAAATTGAATGAACTAATTAACCATGAAATTAAAAATGCCAAATCAGGTAAGCTTGCTTTTATCACATTAAAGATGAATAGTTTAACCGATGAAGAGGTGATCAGTAAATTGTATGATGCTAACAATGCAGGAGTGAAAATTAAGCTTATTATTCGTGGTATGTGCAGCTTAATTCCCGGAGTTACAGGTTTTAGCGAGAACATTGAGGTATTTAGCATCATTGACAGATTTCTTGAACATGCTAGAGTTTGGATTTTCGCAAATTCTGGTTTAGAAAAAGTGTACCTTACCTCTGCTGATTTAATGGCCCGGAATCTTGATAATCGGGTTGAGGTTGGTTTCCCAATTCTTGATCAGGAAATAAAATCAGAGATTCTTAAAATTATCAATATTCAATTAATGGATAATTCAAAGGCCAGGGAGATTAATCAGCTTAATAATAATCGTTATCGTAAAACGGGAACCAAAATATTAAGCAGGGCTCAGACAGATATCTATACCTATTTAAAATATAAGAAATAATACATTGAGATACGCTGCTATAGATATAGGATCAAATGCTATCAGACTTTTAATAGCTGATATTATGCAAAATGGTAAAATAGTTTCTTTTAAAAAAAATACACTAATCCGAGTGCCAGTGCGACTGGGAGATGATGCATTTCTTGATAAGAAAATTTCTGTTAAAAAGATTAAGGAACTAGTAAAGACGATGGTTGCCTTTCGTAATTTAATAGATGTTTATAAGGTTAGTGATTATATGGCTTGTGCCACTTCGGCTATGCGTGAAGCCAGTAATGGTTCTTCAATAGTATCATTAATTAAGTTGGAAGCAGGTATTGATCTGGAGATTGTTGAAGGCCAAAGGGAAGCAGATATTATCTATTCAAGTCATATCGAGGAGAGTTTGGATCGCAAAAAGAACTATTTATATATTGATGTAGGAGGAGGCAGTACAGAACTTTCTGTATTCAGTAAGGGAGAAATGATTGCCTCGCGTTCATTCAATCTTGGGGGTATTAGGATCCTTGATAATCAGGATAAAGATGAGACCTGGGCAGAAATGAAGGAATGGGTAAAGCATCAGGCGCAGGCCAATAAAAATCTGTCGGGTATTGGTACCGGAGGAAATATTAACAGATTGTTTAGAATGGCCGATCAAAAAGATGGAACTGCCATCACTTTTATAAAGCTGAAATCTATCTATGATTACCTGAATTCATTTTCATTAAAAGACAGGATCAATGTTCTGGGACTTAACCAGGATAGGGCTGACGTAATTATTCCAGCAGCAGAAATATATCTGAGTGTTATGAAGTGGGGTGGTGTAAAGCAAATATTTGTTCCTAGAGTAGGCCTTGTTGATGGGATAATTCAGATTTTGATCGACAAAAATTTTTCCGAATGATCTGTACAGTTTTAAGATGTAACGATCTTTTTTGAGCCAATCCAGAGAAAATAAGTGATAAAAGGCGCCATAATAACATCTATAGTGTAATGGACATGCTGAATTAGCACCGCAATACCAATAATTATAGTAGCTAATAAGGCTAGTATTTTATCTGTTCTTTTCTTCAGACATAAAAACATCAGAAACATTGCTGCGGTATGACCTGAAAAAAAAAGATCTTTTGTTATGAATTTTGGACCATAGAAATGATTGCTGATAGGATCATGAATAGGAATTAAATCAGCTGGAGCATTGAGTGGTATAAGACCAATAGACACAAACCTGGATAGATTAATTAGGATAAAGCCCCAAAGAAAGGTCAGGAATATATTGGGATCTTGCTTAAATCTACTGAATGTCAGTAAAGTCATTGACCAGATAACTGTAAATATATATATTGAGAGGTCATATGCAGGGAGCCATGACAACAAATAGTCATTGAAACTGATACCATTTCTCTTTTCTATTGCCTGAAAAAAAAAGGGTAGTGAAAGCAGAATAAAAGAAATTAAAATTAATCCGATTATTAATTTTTTTCTATAATCAGAAGATTGCCA
>CAMDKO010000169.1 GCA_945901155.1 Pedobacter schmidteae | reverse complement strand
CTCCTTTTTACCTATTACCACAGCTTGGAGGTGATGAAATGATGAGAGGTTATTATTTAGGACGTTACCGTGACGAAAATTTATTGGCCTTGCAATCTGAAATCCGTTTGAGATTCCACCCTCGCTTCGGAATTGTTGGTTTTGCTGGTACAGGAGCAGTCTTCGCACGTAGAGATTTTAGTCTGAAAGATTTTAAACCCAACCTAGGGGGCGGATTTCGATACTTTTTTGATATTGAAAAAGGTTTGAGTATTCGGATGGATTACGGAATTGGAGAAAAGAACCCTGGAGAAAAAAGACAAAGCGGGTTTTATTTAAGTTTAGGAGAGTCGTTTTAGTAAGATATGAGAAATTTTATTTTTTGCAATCAAGATTTTATTTTAACACAATAATAATATTCATTGCTTCTAAATTTTCTTGTACTTTAAATAAATATTAATTAAAAAAGATTTATTCAAATTTGAAGGGAACACCAATCTTTGAATTCATAAAAATTAGTACGTTTAAATAACCTAACTAATTAAAGTTGAATAATTCTACTAACATTAACTCTAAATTTACCATTCAAATACCTATGTATGAGAAACTTTACATTCTATTTATTTAATTTTATTTTGGCAAGCATCATTTCGATGACTGCCTTTGCTCAAAGCGTAACTATTAGCGGCAATGTTATCAATAGTTTATCTAAAGAGGGTATTGAAGCAGTATCAATTACTGTCAAAGGAACATCTTTTGGTACTTTTACCAGCAGCAAGGGGAATTTTAAAATAACGCTTGCTCAAAAATTACCTGTTACTCTTTTAATTTCATCTATTGGATTTAGTTCTCAGGAATTGTTAGTTGAAAATTCTTTGCAAGCTTTGAATATCCAATTGATACCCATGAATATATTGGGACAGGAAGTAGTAATATCAGCATCTAAAATTCCACAAAAAATATTAGAATCCCCTATTTCCATTGAAAGAGTAAGTTCTGCAAACATTAGAAATTCTGCTGTTTCCTCTTATTATGACATTTTGAGTAGCCTGAATGGAGTAGATTTCACAACCTCCTCTTTAACTTTTAAAACCCCATCTACTCGGGGTTTCAACGGAAGTGGTAGCACCAGGGTTAACCAGATCGTAGATGGAATGGACAATCAGGCTCCAGGTCTTAATTTTGCTGCAGGTAGTATCATTGGACTTTCTGAGCTTGACGTAGACAACATTGAATTGTTGCCAGGAGCTTCCTCAGCACTGTATGGGCCTGGCGGCATGAATGGTACCATTTTGATCAATAGTAAGAACCCATTTAAATATCAGGGCCTTTCCTATCAGGCAAAGACAGGGCTTATGAATGTTGATAGCCGTTATCGGGAACCTTCTCCGTATCACAACTGGTCTTTTCGTTGGGCCACAAAGGTTTCAGAAAAATTAGCATTTAAAATTGGTGCTGAAATTATTGCTGCCAAGGATTGGTTAGGCTATGATAAAAGAAATTATAATCGCACTGGAACTCTGGGAAACATAGCTCCGGGAGATAGGGCAACTGATTCTAATTATGATGGAGTTAATGTATATGGTGATGAAACTACTACAGATATCAGGAGTGCAGTTTTAAATACTATTGGTTCATCAGCCGCTCCTTTTTTGAAAAATTTTATTGATAATTTAAATAATGGTCTTCCAATCAATGTTTCTAGAACTGGATATACTGAAAATGAAATCATTAATCCCAACACTTCTAATTATAAAATGTCTGGAGCGGTCCATTACAAATTATCTCCTGATGTAGAGGCAGTTTTATCGGGCTATTGGGGAGCAGGTAATACCGTATATACCGGAAGTGAGCGTTACAGCTTGCGTAATTTGAAGATGGGACAATATAAAGTACAACTTAATCATAAAAACTGGATGCTTAGAGCATATACCACTCAGGAAAATTCTGGAGAAAGTTATAATGCAACAGTAACAGCCCGCTTGTTTAATGAAAACTGGAAACCAAGTGGAGGTTCAACCGGATGGTTTTCTCAATATGCGCAGTCTTATTTAGCAAGTCGCTTGGGTGGGATTACTGATATGAATGCCCATACCTTAGCAAGAAGCACTGCTGATGTTGGAAGGCCAATTGCTGGAAGCGCTGAATTTAAAGAGGGCTTTGATAAAATTAGGAAAATCCCTATAGGCGCTGGCGGAGGTTTGTTTGTTGATAGAAGTGATTTATATATGCTTGAAGGGCAGTATAATTTATCGGAACACACTGGTAAATTTGCGGAGGTATTGGTAGGGGCTAACTATAAACAGTACAATTTAAATAGTCAGGGTACACTTTTTGCAGATGGAGGGGGTGTTATTGGTATTAAAGAATTGGGTACCTATATTCAGGCTAGCAAAAACCTTTTTAAAGAGTTTTTAAAGCTATCACTAACTGGCCGATATGATAAGAATGAAAATTTTAAAGGTCGATTTACCCCAAGGGCTACTGCATTATTCAGGGTAGCAGAAAATAAAAATATACGATTTAGTTTCCAATCAGCCTATCGTTTTCCAAGTACTCAACAACAGTGGATTGATTTAGATATTGGCTCCAATACAAGGTTATTAGGCGGTGTACCTTACTTTCAGCAAAAGTATAACCTAAATGGGAATAGCTATCAATTGAGTTCTTTACCTTCGGTAAGTACCCCATACACTATTACTCCTTTTAAACCCGAGTCTGTCAATACTTTGGAATTTGGTTATAAGGGGCTTGCTATGGATAGTAAGTTATTAATTGATTTATATGGCTACTACGGTCAATATCAAGACTTTTTATCGCGTATTTTATTAGTTAAGCCTAAATCTACCTTTACATTGGCAAGTATAAAAAATGCGATTGCTACGAATACAAGCGTAAGCAATGTGGCTGACATCTATTCAATCCCGGTTAATTCTACTGAAAAAGTTAAAACATCTGGATTTGGAGCTAGTTTAGGTTATCAATTACCTTATGGATTTTTGTTAAACACCAACTTCTCATCCGATAATCTGAATAATGTGCCAGCAGGCTTTGTCGCTTATTTTAACACTCCAAAATACAGAGCCAATGTTTCATTTGGCAATACGGGTTTTGGGGTAAAAAAACTGGTCGGATTTAATGTTTCCTATCGTTGGCAGGAGGCATTCTCTTTTGAAGGTGATTTTGCAAATGATAATTTACCTGAAATTTATACGGTGGATGCTCAGATTAGTTTGAAGCTCCCATCAACAAAAGCAGTTGTGAAAATAGGTGCTAATAATTTACTGAATCAGTATTATGTAAATGCCGTAGGTAATTCAATTATAGGCGGCTTGTATTATGTAAGTTTTGGTTACAATGTATTGTAATCTATGTTATTATTTTAAAAATCAATAGATATGAAAATATTTAATTCAATAAAAATTTTAAGCTTATTGTTAGCTTCAAGCTGCCTAATCAACACTGCTTGTAATAAAGCTCCACTTGAACCTGAGCCCATTGCATTACCTGCACAGGCGACATCTCCTACTCTAGCATCTCTGCTAGATAATAGCGAATTTTCATTTTTAAAAGCAGCGGTCGTAAAGGCAGGGTTATTACCCAATTTGGCTTCTACTACAACTCGCTATACTGTTTTTGCACCTACTAATTTCGCTTTTATTTTGTCGGGAATTCCAAGTGTCGATGTAATAAATTCATTGCCTGCAGCAACGTTAGCGGGATTGATCAGTTACCATATTGTTCCTCAAACATTACTTGCTCAAAATATTTCCGAAACATTTCCTAATTATGAGTATCCAACGGTTTTGAATCCTACTACCGGCACTAC
>CAMDKO010000168.1 GCA_945901155.1 Pedobacter schmidteae | reverse complement strand
CCATCCTTTTTAGGCATCATCACATCAAAAATACAGATATCAAAATGCTCTCTGGTGAACGCACGCGAAGCCTCTTCTCCATCCTGACAAAGTACCACCTCAAATTTTCCCTTCAACTGAAGGTAATCTTGTAAAAGCATACCCAGATTCGGGTCATCTTCGGCTAATAAAATTCTTTTCATATGGAAATCCCAGAAATGGAAAAACTAATTTGTTATTATTAATTAAGGGCAAAGCTAGGCTCCTAATTTGAGAGGTAAACTGATCTCAAACTCAGACCCCACATCTTTCTCACTTTTTACCTTAATTGTTCCATTCAAGCGCTTAACTATATTATTCACATAGCTCAAGCCCAAGCCAAATCCCTTTACATCATGCAGATTGCCTGTTGGGATACGGTAAAACTGATCAAATATTTTTGAAAGCTGATCCTTGCTCATTCCTATCCCTTGATCAGCCACCCTGATGATCAGATTCTTGCCTAAGCTAAAGGTACTAATCTTTATTTGTGGATTCGACGGACTGTATTTGTTAGCGTTATCAAGTAAGTTAAAGATCACATTTGATAAATGGAGCTCATCGCCCATTACTATAGCCTGCTGTGCACTCAAATCAAGTTCAATACTTGCATTACGTTTTTGAAGCTGCAAAGACATGCTGTCAACTATAGCGGCCAAAAGATCATTCATCTCAACTTCTTTATGCTCCAATTTTAGATCACCTTTTTCAATTTTAGCGATATTCAACACGCGTTCAATATGACTTCCCAATCGAACGTTTTCATCATAAATTATATTGGCAAGCCGGTCTATACTTCTTTTATCTGATGCAAGTTCAGGATCTTTCAATGCTTCACTAGCGATCATAATAGTTGCCACCGGAGTTTTAAATTCATGAGTCATATTATTGATGAAATCAGTTTTCATTTCAGAGATCTTTTTCTGCATCAGGATAGAGTGTATAGTATAACCGAAGCTAAAGATCAGTACTAGTAGTAAGCTTCCTGAAAGCCCCATCATGGCGGTCAGGTTTGAAAGAATAATATTGTTCTTATCAGGGAAAGTAATGGTCAGCATTCCTGAATCACGAATCATATCTTTTGGAAAAAGAGGAGTCTCGTAGCTATTGGCAGGTAAAAATTCCGCACGATTAGAAGCACGCGTAAAAATAACAGAATCGCGCTTAGCCGATGTTACCTTATATTCAAATTCACTGAAAATTGAAAGATTTCTCAATTCGGCACGAAGCATTGAATCAAGTGTTTGTGGATGTACCCGTTTGTTCAGAGGAACATTAACTTCCCGGTATTCCTGATAAAGATCCTTGAATACTTCTTCTTTATTAGTATTTCCTTCTGCAAAATATTGCTTCACTTTCTGTACCGTATTGTCTTTTTCAGAACCAGATTCATTCCTTACTAAATTTTTCATTCGTGGCCTGGGAATAGTCCGTAAAAAAGTGCCCTCAATAGGATCGAAAACGATATATTGAGTAACAGAATCTGGTAAAACAGTATTTGAGGGCGGTGGATTCGCATTAAAAGCTCTTGTAATAGTTCTTTGGGTTTGTTCATGGATCTGTCCAAAGGCATCTTCCACCTGAAATACATCTACCTGAAAATTATATTTAAGATCCTTCAAATCCGACTGGCTTACCACATCATTAAACGAAAGTATATTAGGATAACGTGCTCGGAGTATGCTGTCTCTTAACCGAAAAATACTGTCGGCCGCCCTTTGCTGTGTTAACAAATAATTAGCATCCGAAAGCCTTGGACTTCGCTTTCGAATTTTTCGGGGTCTTTTAGGTACCGATACAAATCGGGGTATAACGTCAGAACTTACGGGTTTTGGAAGGGCAATAAATGCAGCTTTTTTTTCCAAAAAACTGTTCGCATCTCTTTTAGCCAGTCGATCAACTACATTATTGAGAGCTTCATGAACCGATTGATCAAATAAACGCGATTGTAACTGATAAGATTGCCTGAAAAAGTACCATTGCATGCCCATTACTCCTAGCAAGGCAATTGCCATTAATCCGATAATCAAACTGATACTTTTTCTTTTCATGCCATCACAAAAATACGCAACATGCTCTATGTCAATTTACTTTTAACATATTTTAACAAAGCATTAACAAAATCATAAAATTCATTCTATAGTTTTGTCTAAAGAAATTGTTTAATTCAAATTAATTTTCATTTAACAGCTTTAATTATATTTATACATATTAAAAATTAATCAAAAATGAAAAAGTATATCCTTAATCCTCATCTGCTTCTAATGGCATTTTTCGCCCTAATCATGATCAGTTCTGGATCATCAGTTAAAGCGCAGCAAGAGAAAAGAGTGATCAGAAGTATTGTTATAAGCAATGGTGATACCATTATCAATGGCAAAAAGCTAAGTGAAGTAGATAAACAAGAACGCATCCGCCTAAGAAAAGAATTCACTGAGATGGAGAGCAATACTAAAGGCCTTGAAGGGAATACTGAAAGTCGGGTTATTATTCGGAAAAGGACTAGTAAAGAGGCGCCTATATTAAATTGGAATAATGAAAATCCAAAAGAATTTGAACTCAGAGTAGAAAAAAATATGCCGGGCGATATCCAAATATTTCGATTCGAAGGGGATGATTTTAATATTGACACACTGGTCAATGGATTTATATTTAAAGGTACAGGCTTGGATACTAACTCAAGGAAGCGCGTCATAACCATGAACAGAAATTTCAATTTAATTGAACCTGGGATGAATGAACGAAATACTCCACCAATGGTTTTTGAACGACGCATGATGCCCGGAGCAGCAGAAAGAACAAATTCATCTTCCTTTAATTACAATCAAATTGATAAAGATGGCATCTCTAACAGGATGAATCTGCGCATAAGTGACGCTGGCAAAGACCAATTAAAGAAGATCATGGGCAGTGAAAGCATGACAACCGAATTGAATGTGGAAGACCTTACGCTTTTCCCTAATTTTTCTACTGGCAAACTCGGACTTTCATTCAATATGGAAAGTCGCGGTGCAGTAAAAATAAAAGTCTTAGACAGTCAGCTGAATCAGGTTTATGCCGATGAAGTCGCCAATTTTTCTGGAAATTATATGAAGCAAATCAGTTTGCCTAAAAATGGCATTTACTATATAAGCATCAAACAGAATGCTGGATGGTATGTCAAAAAACTGATTAAAAATTAATTGTTTTTAAGAAACAGAAAGCCCCGTCCTTAATCAGGAACGGGGCTTTTTTAATTTAAGTATCTTCCTAATTAGAATGGCAGATCATCATCTTCTGGAGCTGCACTGATATCTACCGGAGTAGCATATTCAGGAGCAGCAGAAGCACTTTCAGCTGCACCAAGCGGTGTTAATCTCCAAACAGAAAGGGTATTAAAATAAGAGGTCTTACCTGTTTTATCTGTCCACGGACGCCCGCGAAGATTGAAAAACAATTCAACATTGTCGCCAACTTTAATATTGTCGAACAAATTTACCTTATCCTGCACTGCTTCAAACTTCACATATTCCGGATAGGTAGGATTCTCTGCGTATTCCAGTATAAGCTCACGTTTTTTGAACTTTTCACTCACGGTAATTACCTGTGAGATTTCATGTACTTTTCCTTTAACTTCCATTGTATTTATCTATTTATGAACAAACTCAATTTTTTAATTCCTGAAGCTGATCAGGAAAGTATGCAACACAAAACTGTTGTCGAATACACTTTGTAAAAGTATAAAATTCAGGCAGTTTTTAATTGTTAACTTCGCAAATTATTATGCAAGTTTTCCACACAAAAAGCAAGATCATCATAACCTGCAATAATCGCCTTTCAGCGTATCTGCAGCAGGAAGTTGAAGCCCTAGGTTATAAAATAATCAGGACATTCTCTACCGGCCTGGAACTGGAAGGCACTTTGAATGATTGCATCCCATTAAATCTTAACCTGCGCTGTGCCAGTCAGGTTTTATATTCAGTAAA
>CAMDKO010000167.1 GCA_945901155.1 Pedobacter schmidteae | reverse complement strand
ATTCAGGCAGCAGAATTCAATTGGAAGGATGATTTTAAGGATCTTCATCCATCCCCATTTGGTCATGAAATTTATACGCGGTCTATCAGTACTTTCCTTGATCACTCTTTCGGTATTTTGGCATCTGCTGGAATACCATCTGCGCATGCGCTGCCCGCAGCGCTTGATAAATTTAGTTATGCATCAGGGCAGTATTTTGCGGTTAAAAATGCTTCTGAATTAAAAAATTGGACTCAAGTTTTGAATTGGAAACCTGAAGATGGTGTTTCTACACGGAAACAATATGTTAATCTGCCTGCATTAATTGCTGATCAGGCAGGAGCAGAAATGAAGCTTAATTTTTCAGGCACAGCCATTGGCATTTGCTTAGTTGCTGGTCCTGATGCGGGTATAATTGAATACAGTATTGATGGCGCTGCATTTAAAAAGACAGACCTGTATACTCAATGGAGCGGGGGGATTCACCTTCCATGGTATTTAATGCTTGATGATGAATTACAGGATAAAAAACATTCAATTATTATCCGTACCATTTCTGAGAAGAACAACAAAAGCAAAGGAAATGCATGCAGAATTCTTCATTTTTTAGTCAATGCACCGAACAGCCAGGTTCTCTGAATTTAGAGCAATTAAATCTTTATTTTTTTAAGGAGTAATAAGTCGAAAAATCTTTGATAATGGGCTCTGCAAGGCTTTTGCTGATACTTAGCCTCAAAGCTGAAACTTCCAATTCTTTAAACCTGGATATGAACTTATGGCCTACATTTGATCCATTACTGATCAATTTCCAGCCATCCCTTGTTTTGCCCTCAATCTTAAATTCTCTGATCCGTTCACCTAGGGTAATATCTTCCATGAGTATCAGGTGGTCGATCTTTTGGTATTTTTTTAAATTTAATACAAGGCTTGAACCCTTCCCAGCACCCTTTGCTATTGCTGAAGAGAAACGCTTATTGATTTCCATCCCAAATTCCCTCAATCGGTTTACATCAGGTTCTGGGATAAGACCCTCGGCATTTGGAGTTAAACCCAGGATAAGAGTTGAATTTCTGCCTACAGAGCCATAATACATCTCCATCAGGTTTTCCAATGGTTCTATATGATCTTCATCGCCAGGCTCCCAAAACCATTCATGTCGACCCTTATATCCACGTAATGGGGCATCACTCATTGCCGGCATATAATATTCTCCATCAGGATCGCCCTCTTTAAGTAGCTGGAAATCATTTTTAAAGATTACTTTTTGGTTCGTGGAGTGGGAGTATGGGAATGGAAAAGTTCCCCAGCAAGGATAATTAACCTTACCTGTTTCACTACCGCCCCAACGGATATCGGCACGCTGGGTATTATGATAGAAAATAATATTGGGCTGGTGTTTTTCTACGATGGGTAGGATGTTTGCCCCACCTAATTCAGGACCATGCGCACCGCCATCAAACCAGACCATGGCCAGTTCTCCATATCTTGACATCAGCTCCTCAGTCATTTTTTCACAGAGCTTATTATAATACTGCTGTCTGTTTTTTGCAAAAGGAGAATTGTCATCAAGAACCTTGAAATCATAAATTCCATAATTGGAATTCCATCGGATACCAATATAGATGCCAGGTAAAATCCCATATTTTCGGCATGAAGCAACAAAATCACGAACAATATCACCCTTTCCATCCTGAAATTTTAGGGCTTTCATGGAATATGGATTAACATCTGACTGGTAAAGTGCAAATCCGGTTTCATGAGTTGCCGTTAAAATGGCAATCTTTCCACCCATATCTTTAACTGCCCTGATCCATTGATCTGTATCCAGTTTTACAGGATTGAAAATAGTATAATCGGCAATTGGATTGATCCTGTTAAATGCCTGATTGTATGGTTTGCCATCAAAAACATGCAGGTCATACGAAATCAATGCAGTAAGTTCAGCATCTTGCCATCTAAGCTGGTTAGCTTTAGGAAGAGGAATGCTTTTTTGACCAATGGCATTGTTTGATAACACAAGTACCAAACAGGCAGTAATTATAAAAATGTAATTAGTTGATTGCTTAAATTTCATTTTGATAGTATTTGGTATAGATCAGCTCCCCCTTGATTTTTGGTTTTTTGTTCTACCCCAATTTGGCAGGTCAATATTAAGGTTATCGAATGCAGCTGCCATTTGTTGTTTCAACAGATTTCTCATTTGAAGAATCTTTTCACTGTATGCCTGGTCTTTGGAAAGGTCTTTAATTTCCCATGGGTCTATTTTGAGATTAAACAACTGAGTAGTTGCAATACCATCTACATTATATACAATCAGTTTAAATCCATCTTCAGATTTTATACTTCTGCTCCAATGGCCATACACATTATAGATAGATGACCTTACTTTCTTTGAAGGATCCTGAATAACTGGCAATAATGAAATTCCTTCAACACTTGATGGTCTTGGTAATTGAAGGTAATCGATTATTGTGGGAGTAATATCACTCAGGTAGGTAAATCCGTCGGTTTTCTTGTTCATGGGTACACCAGGGCCTGATAGAATCATGGGTACCCTGATGCTATGTTCATAAAGATTTTGTTTGCCTAGTAAACCATGCTGCCCAACAGCCAGTCCGTTATCGCCGGCAAAAGCAATTAAGGTATTTTCTCTGAGCCCACTTTTTTCAAGTGTTTCTAAAATTCGTCCTACTTGTGCATCCATTTCACTGACCATGCCATAATAAAGAGCAATGTCTTTTTTAATGGCATCCGGATCACGTGGGACTGGCAACAATTGTTCATCTCTTACATTTAAATCACCATTGTCAAATGGATGTTTTATCAAAAAATTGGCAGGTAATGGAATTTTTGCCGGATCATACATCCTTGAAAATTTATCGGGTGGTGTTCTTGGATCATGCGGTGAAGTAAAGGCCACATAACAGAAAAATGGTGTTGTTTTGGCTGTTGTGCTACTCAAGAATTGGATGGCATTATCAGCGTAAAGTGTTGTACTGTAAGTATCGCTGGTCCGTTTGCGTTTTTCATCATACACTCCGGTACTGTCATAGAGATATACCGTGGGATGTTCCTGCCCGCCAAATTTTGGAAAATGCATTCCACCAAAAAAAATATCGCCCCCTGTACTGAACATTCGGCTATGTGATGCTTTATCGCTATGCCATTTGCCAGTATGGTAGGTGTTATAGCCCTGTGTTCGTAATACTTCTGGCAAGCTAACGATGCTATCTGGAATGGTACTGCCATCGCCGGGTAATCGGTTTACATATCGACCGGTAAGCAGCATAGCTCTGCTTGGAATACAAACTGCACCCTGATGGCCACCCATCACATGGGCTTGGGTAAACATCAATCCTGATTTGGCAAGTTTATCGAGGTTTGGTGTTAAAACATCCGTATTTCCGGCTGCACCTAAGGCACGGTAGCTATGATCGTCTGAATAGATAATCAGTATATTTTTTGCCCTTGATTTTTTTTGTTGCGCTACAGCACTATTCGAAATTATAAGTGCAGCAAGTATAAATGACAGAACTCTCATAGACCAAATCAGGGTTAATAATTTATTCCTTAAGATAGAAATTGCAATGGCAATTAAAGATTTTATTTATTGCCGGCAAAGACGTTCTATTAGCTTTTCATGATTAGGATAATCAGCCTTCAACTTAGCAGCTGTTGCCAGCTCAAAATCGGCAAAGTCAAAGCCTGGAGCTACCGTACAGCCAACAAAGGAGTATTCGCCAATACTTTCTGAGGCAAACCATGCTCCTGCCGGAACAATGGCCTGATAAACTTCTCCTTTGTCACTGTTCCTACCCAGGCGAATCAACTCATAGTTTCCATTAAGATGAAGAACATGAACATGCAAACTCTTGCCTTCATAAAAATGCCAGCATTCATCACTTTTTATTCGGTGAAAAGCAGAAAACAGATCTTTTAATAACAAGAAATAGATTGCTGTGCTAAAAGATCGTGGACCAGAAAAGTGCTGAGCTAATGCAGTATGTGCAATATTTTCAGC
>CAMDKO010000166.1 GCA_945901155.1 Pedobacter schmidteae | reverse complement strand
CCCAGATCTTTAATTTCTTTTCCCAGATCTTTTAGATTACCGCCTTCTGCTTCAAACTTCTGCAATTCACCATCCCAAGGTTCGATAGCATCATAACCGGCTTTGGCCGCAATTTTAACTTTATCTTTTAAGGAGGCAGGCCTGATGGTGGCGGTATCCAAGCAAACTGGCCAGGGACTAATTCCTTTTTGATACCTTTTCTCCTTTTTATCAATTGCGGGCATTTCGGCACGTGCAATTTCGGGTAAAGATGCCGCAGCAATACCAGCCGCCGCCCCTAGGGTAATAAATTTTCTACGCTCCATATTATTTAAATTAACTATTTATTATTGAAATCAAAAACAGAACTACCCATGTATTTTCCATTAAGCTGCTCGTTGATCCTGAGGAGTTGGTTATACTTAGCAAGTCTGGAAGATCCTGCTACTGAGCCAATCTTTATTTGTCCGCCATTTAGCCCAACGGCTAGATCAGAAAGCGTAGCATCCTCGGTTTCACCTGATCTGGCAGAAACAATTGTTTTAAAACCCGCATTCTTCGCCATATTCAATGTAAATACGGTTTCGGTCAGTGTACCTATCTGATTCATTTTTACAAGAATTGAATTGCCAGCCTTCAAATCAAATCCCTTTTGTAAACGGCCAGGATTAGTAGTGAACAGATCATCTCCAATCAGCTGAATATGTTTGCCCAGCCTTTGAGTCAATACTGTCCATCCTTCCCAGTCATTTTCTGCCAGACCATCCTCAATAGAAATAACTGGGTGCTCTTTTGTCCATTTTTCAAGCATATCGATCATTTCTAGGGAGCTCAGCGAGCGGTCTTCGGAATTAAGTCGGTAGCTATTTTTTTGGGGATCATAAAAATGAGAAGAGGCCACATCCAAGGCAATGGCCACATCTGTATGGGGTTTATATCCGCATTGATGGAATACTTCAGACAAAACCTCTAATGCTTCTTCATTAGATGAAAGCTGTGGCCCAAAACCACCTTCGTCGGCAAGCAGATAGGCATTATGTCCTTTTTTAATCAGTACTTCTCTGGTTTTCCAATATACATTGTAGATCATTTCCAACGCTTCCGGGTAGGATTTTGGTGATACCGGAATAATTAAAAAATCCTGCAGATCGATATTTTTTCCGGCATGCAATCCACCGCTGATGATATTGACCATTGGAACGGGAATAGATAGGGCCTGGGAAGCTGGAAGATATTTTTCAGCCAGGTGCCTAAATAATGGCAAGCCAGCCTCATTGGCAGCGGCATGGATACAGGCAAAAGAAGCACCTAAAATAGCATTGGCACCCAAATTTGATTTTTCTGGAGTACCATCCAGGGCAATCATCAGATTATCCAGACCTGCCTGATCTTCAATATCTTGTCCGATAAGCGCTGACCTGATTAGGGTATTGACATTTTCAACTGCCTTGGTAGCTCCTTTGCCTCTGTGTCTGCTTCCGCCATCGCGCAATTCAAGCGCCTCAAACTGTCCGGTTGAAGCACCCGACGGAACCATCATCCTACCTAATATCCCGGATTCCAGAATCACATCCACCTCTACCGTAGGGTTACCTCGTGAATCAAATATTTCTCTTGCTCTTAAATCTTTAATTTTAGACATTTTCTTTTTATTCTTAAACCCCTAAAGATCCCTTATTCATTATAATTTATCATTTATAACTGGATTGAAATTGCCGTTCAATAGCCTCCAAAACATTGGCATCAGGCGATGTATTGGTGATCCAGTTGATTGCTACCAAACGGATGATCTGCTTCAAACTCTCATCCTGAATATAATTTACTGGCGATTTACCATCCATTCTGGCGAGCAGCATCAGCCCCAGATGTGGCAGAAGATTAAGAACCTCGCCTTTATACGAATCAAGAAAAGCTCTGATCAAACCCAAAAGCTCTTCATATTTTTTAAGATGCCAGGCTTTCAGCATCAGATGTCCAAGACAATAGGCCAGATCAAATACCGGATTGCCCCAATGCGCCACTTCAAAATCAATCAGTACAATTTCACCATTTTTTTGAACCAGCATATTTTTGGGTGAGAAATCACCATGTACCAAACAGGTTCTTTGTAGGCTGAGCTCATCAATAAGTTTAGTGATACTTGCTGTAAGTTCAGGATATTTTTGAATCAGGAAACGGTGAAAAGGGTCAATTCTAAGCTGATTAAAATATTTCTGGTCGCTGAATTCTGTTTTTTGTTCCTCATCAATTTTATAACTCTGTGAATGGATTTGGCTCAATAAAGCGGAAGCACTTTTTGCTGTGCTAACATTAAAAACGCCACTCATCATTATATTCTTCCAAGTTTCAACACCCTCTTCGGCGCAAGTCATCATGTAAACATGATTGTTATAATCAACATGCAACACCTTGGGAACATTTGAATCAGGTACAATGAATTCGATCTGCTTCATGACCCGGTGTTCCCTGTGAATTCGCTCTACATCTGAAAACCAATCTGCTTGAACATCTAGTTTTTCAAGGGCCTGCTTGATTACCCAGCGATTATTGTTTTGTACGATCTTCCAAACCCGGCAGGAAACCCCACCCGACAAATATTCAACATGGACACTGTCATCCGGACGTACAAGTAATTCTTGGTTCAGGTATATTTTTACCTGTTCAATCGTATCAAGAATCATAAGATATTACCAATAAATACTGTACATGGCTACAACAAAGCCAATCACAATCAATGCTCCAACTGTAAATGCTGCCGTAGGGCAGAACATACTCTTATCAATTTCAAGTCCATCTGTTATCACTCCATTCCTGTTTTCGTACATGCTAATGATGTACATAAATACCACACAGATCACAAAAACAAAACCCATACGGTCAATGAAAGGAATTTCGAAAACCCCTTCGGCATTCGGTATTGCATAGCCTGAAGCATGAAGGAATTCCAGATCCACATAATTAGGTGATATCTTAAACAATACCGATAAAATAAAACCTCCGATAGTTGCAAAAAGCGCCGCATTGGAAGTGGTTTTTTTCCAGAAAAACCCTAAGATGAACATGGCAAAAATTCCCGGAGAAACAAATCCGGTATACTCCTGAATGTACTGAAATCCGCCTTTTTTATCAATTCCAAGGTAGGGGGCAATGGCCACTGCCATGATCATAGAGATCACAATAACCCAGCGTCCCACCTGAACTTGCTTTTGCTCTCCAGCAGAAGGATTAATTATTTTCTTATAGATATCGAGTGTAAAGATAGTCGCAATACTATTGGCTTTACCTGCAAGTGATGCCACCACAGCGGCTGTCAATGCAGCGAAAGAAAGCCCCTTGAGCCCCACAGGAAGAAGATTTAATAGCACCGGATACGCGCGATCACCAACTACTTCGCCATTCAGTGTCATTTCAGTAGTAAAGACCCCCTCTTTATAAAGAACAAAGGCTGCAATACCAGGTAAAACAACAATTACAGGCATTAATAATTTCAAGAAAGCAGCAAATAGAATTCCGCTTCTTGCTGTTTGCAGATCTGCTCCAAGTGCTCTTTGTGTGATGTATTGATTACAACCCCAGTAGTTCAGGTTTACGATCCACATACCACCAACCAATATGGCAAGGCCCGGAAGGTCCATGTAATACGGATCATCTTTCTTAAATATCATTTTAAAATGATCTGCAGAATTCTCGGTCATCAAGTTGAATCCATTCAGTGCGCCAGATGAACCATAATGCTCTGCCACCAGATCAAGTGCAAGATAGGTAGTGACCAATCCTCCAAGTATCAAAAACACAACCTGGATCACATCGGTATAGCCAATCACATTCATCCCACCAAGGGTAATGATCACGGCAAATACTGCCAGCGCAATCATACAAAGTCCGAAATCAAGCCCCGAGATACTACTGATTGCTAGCGCCCCCAAAAAGAGTATTGAAGTAAGATTGACAACCACATATAAAAGCAGCCAAAATACCGCCATAATCATAGCCACCGTATCGTTATACCTCGTTTTAAGAAACTGAGGCATGGTATAGATCTTATTCTTTAGATAAATAGGAATGAAAAAAACCGCAACAATCAGCAGGGTTATGGCCGCAAGCCATTCATAGGCCGCTATGGCAAGCCCCATGGTAAATCCAGAACCGCTCATCCCAATGAATTGTTCGGCTG
>CAMDKO010000165.1 GCA_945901155.1 Pedobacter schmidteae | reverse complement strand
GCCAGAACATTACCCAATATATTCAATTCGGTAAGTGATGGAACTGTATTTGCTGTAATACTAATGATCTTATTTTGCATTCCTGCTTTACCCGCACTATTAAATACTACGCGAATCAATCCTTCTGCACCTGGAGCAACTGGCTCTTTAGGATACTCAGGAATTGTACACCCACAGGTTGCTGTTGCACTACTGATAATTAGAGGACTATTCCCAATATTCTTAAATTTAAAATCATATGTTACTTTTTCGCCTTCTTTGATCTCTCCAAAATCATATACTTCCTTTTCGAATTTAAATACAGGCGCATTGGTAGTATCTGCTGTAGCAACCGTTGCTAGTTCCTGAGTATCAGTAGAATTCTCAGTTACAGTTGAATTTTGATTAGTACATGCTGCTAATAAAGACAGACACATAATTGATAAAAATACTTTTTTCATCTACTTGTTTTTTAATTGCTCGAATAACCTCAGGTAAATTATGTTGAAATAAAAATATTGGCCTGTGGCTTTGCTAAATCATACTATTTTACATTTTTATTTATTCTAGCAAGCCTCTTCCTTCCTTCTGTACTTTTCCTGATGCCTTCAGGTCTGCTAAAATTTTATCTAAAATACCGTTTATAAATGAATTGCTTTTAGGAGTACTGAATTCTTTTGAAATTTCAATGTATTCATTCATGGTAACCTTTATAGGAATAGATGAAAAGTGAATAAGCTCAGTTATGGCCATTCGCATTAATAAGGTATCCATTAATGCAATCCTTTCTGAATCCCAGTTTTTAGTTTTCTGGGCTATAAGTTCCTGATATTCTTTTTCAAAGGCAATTACCTTTTTAAACAGATCAATAATATAAGGTCGATCTTCATCCCAGTTAGGGCAAATCTGTGCAAGTTTATTCTCGTTTGGAACCGTACTTGAAAAATTCTTGAATGTCTTTGCAACCAATGCCTGAAGAACATCCTTATCAACTGGCCAATTAATAAATTTTTCTTCGAATATCTGTTCTATACCCGGCGATTTCAGAATCAATTTTTTGAAAATATACTTGATTATATCTTTATCAGACTGAATAGTATGTTCTTTTAGATTTAAAAAAGAACTATACTCTTCTGAGGCTTTTAATGTTATAAAAATAGATTTACAGACCTCTGGATCAAAATCCCATGATATTTTATACTTTTTAATAGCTGCTTGATATTCAATATTTTGTTTTAAAGAAACTATAAAGAGGTTGTTCTGAATCTTAATACTTGCATTCAGATCTTCTTCTGAAGGCAAGTATTTATTTGCCCGCTCTTCTGCATCAATAATACTATAATCTGCAACTTCTACAAGCAAAGATAATAGCCAGTTATACATTTCATAAACTTGATCAACACTTTGCAGTAATGCTTTTTCGTAAGGCAATATTTCCTTAACATGTGATTGCTGATATGAATACAATACCTGTAACGCTTTAACCCTCAGATGCCTTCTGTTTAACATGTATAAGAACGATTTTGTTTTTAATAAACCTATTAATTAATCAATAGGATGCTTTTATTTTTCTGATATCCTCAATACGTTTCTCAGCAATTTTATTTGCAGCTTCATTTGTTGGGATATTCTCAAGTTTTGATTTCTGTAATACCCTTCTGGTGACTTCATAAATATTTTCAGTCATCTGTAGCGTTTTCTTTTTATTAAACCCGGCAATCTCAGAGTAACAATTGATCAATCCGCCTGCATTGATCAGATAATCAGGTGCATACATGATACCTTTCTCTAGTAACAAATAACCATGAACCACTTCATCAGCAAGCTGATTATTAGCCGATCCAGCTATTATCGAACATTTTAAACGGTTTATAGTCTCTGTATTTACCGTAGCACCAAGGGCACAAGGCGAATAAATATCAATATCCAAATCAAAAAGATTATTGTTTGCCACTGCAATTGCCCCATATTTTTGAGCAACCTGACGCAAACGGTCTTCATCTATATCACTGATGTAAACTTTAGCATTCTCATTTCTGAGAAGTCCAACTAGGTTTTCTCCAACTTGCCCTATTCCCTGAACGGCAATTGACTTTCCGGCCAAACTATCATTCCCAAAATGTTCTTTCAAACAAGCTTTTATTCCCATGAAAACCCCTTTGGCAGTTACTGGAGATGGATCACCACTACCGCCAATTGATTCAGGAATTCCTGTTACATGTTTGGTTTCCATACGAATATATTCCATATCCCTTGGATTAGTACCTACATCTTCTGCAGTAATAAAGGAGCCATTCAGATTTTCAATAAAACGACCAAATCGTCGCATCAGAGCCTCTGATTTATGTAATCGACTATCACCTATGATCACTGCCTTTCCACCACCAAGATTTAAACCTGTGATTGCCGACTTATAAGTCATGCTTCGTGATAAACGCAATACATCTTGCAAGGCTTCGTGTTCAGACTTGTATGGTTGCATCCGGGTTCCACCTAATGCAGGCCCAAGGGTGGTATCATGAATTGCAATAATAGCCTTTAAGCCAGTACTTGGATCACTGCAATAAATTACTTTTTGATGTCCAAAAGCATCAAGCTGACTAAAAACTGAATGTTCATCAAATTGAGATAATATCATGTTACCTGCCTGACTTTAGGCCACAAAAGTAGTAAAAATTCCAAACTATGCCCCAAATCAAAATTCTTAATCATTTTAAAGTAAAATTATCTTCTTAATTTTTGCCATTCAAGAACCTAGGCGGCTTGAATTAAAATAGCCTAACCAGAAATAAATTGCTCTTGTATAAATTAATTCTCATTCCGAATAAACGAGTCTAAAAAATATAGTATCAGAGTTTAATTTTTTGATGAGATAAACCGAAATCTTAGTATTAAAAACGTATAAGCTAAAACTTTAATGCCTATTTTTGCCGTTCAAGGATCAGATGAAAGAACTGGCATATCTCAATAAATTTTTTTACAACTATCGCTGGCGCTTTTTACCAGGAGTTTTGTTTGTAATTATTTCCAATCTTTTTGCTGTGCTTCCTGCACAAGTGATTCGCATTGCCTTTGACCTTGTCAATGAAAATATAGCTATTTACAGGCTTTTTAATGGCTTTGAAAAACAAAAGCTCATAGCGGCTATTTTTGGACAAAGTCTATTGTTTTTTGGTCTGATTGTACTTGCTCTTGCTCTGCTCAGAGGTATTTTTCTTTTTTTTATGAGGCAAACTATTATCCTCATGTCAAGGCATATCGAATATGATCTTAAAAATGAGATCTATCAGCATTACCAGAAGCTATCCATGGCTTTTTATCGCCGTAATAATACGGGCGACCTCATGAACCGGGTTACAGAAGATGTCAGCAGAGTAAGAATGTATCTCGGACCTGCCATTATGTACACCATCAACACCACAGTATTATTTATTCTGATCATTGTGGCAATGTTTAATGTAAATGCCAAACTCGCAATTTTTGCCTTGTTGCCCTTACCACTTCTTGCGGTTACAATCTATTATGTTCATACCATCATCAATCAACGAAGTGAAAAAATACAGGAGCAGCTATCATCGATGTCAAGTTTTGTGCAGGAAACATTTTCAGGAATAAGAGTGATCAAAGCCTATGTAAGAGAAGCTGATATCCGGAAAAAATTCAATCAAGAAAGTGAGGATTATAAAACACATTCTATGTCACTTGTTCAGATTCAGGCTTTATTTTATCCGATGATGCTATTGCTTGTTGGAATAAGTACCATAATTACGGTTTATATTGGAGGTGTTGAAGTAATAAATGGGACGATCACCTCAGGCAATATCGCCGAATTTATAGTTTATGTTAGTCAGCTTACCTTCCCTGTAACTTCACTAGGCTGGGTAACTTCGTTGATTCAAAGAGCATCTGCTTCTCAGAAAAGGATTAATGAGTTTTTACAGACCCAACCAGAGATCATCTCTTCATCATCTGATAAAATTGAATTAAAAGGCGGAATTGAATTCAAGGATGTTAGCTTCACCTATCCGGATACCGGCATTCAGGCCATTAAAAATATCTCGTTTAAAGTTGAACCTGGGCAATTTATTGCAATTATTGGCCGTACAGGTTGCGGTAAATCAACGATTGCAAACTTACTAATGCGAATGTATGACGCTGATCAAGGCACTATTTTAATTGACAATAAAAAAGTTGAAGAGCTCAACCTGAACGCCTATCGAGACCAGATAGGTTTTGTACCGCAGGAGGTATTTCTCTTTTCGGATACGATCTTTAATAATATTGCCTTTGG
>CAMDKO010000164.1 GCA_945901155.1 Pedobacter schmidteae | reverse complement strand
TCCATTTTTAGCTTTTCTCAGCGTCTAATTTCACAACTTTCTTAGGTTCACGGAAGAAAACAACAAATATCACAAGTACAGCAACAGAGCCCCAAGCAGGATAAATCCAGATGCCTTGCCAATCATGTGCAATAGTTCCAATAGCATTTTCTAGCGTATAAGCTGCCTGCGAAATGCCTGCCAAATTTGTCCCTACAAATGCACCAACTCCCCAAAGTATAAATGCAATCAATCCCTGAGCAGCACCTCTGATCCGCTCATTGGCTTCGCCATCTACATATAACTGTCCGGCAATGAACAGGAAGTCGTAGCAGACGCCATGAAGCAGAATTGCTGTGAATATAAATGTTGTCTGCATATTTCCAGCGTCAACACTTCCTGCCAGAAAGAAGTAACGTGCAGCCCAGGCTAAAATTCCGATGAAGATTGTCTTCTTATATCCAAGAGTGCTAAGTAGGATTGGCAATAAAATCAGGAATATTATATCTGAAACCTGTGCCAGCGACATTTTTGCTGCCGAATTGGTCCAGCCTAGTTCGGTAACGTAGAGGTTCATGTTTACGAAGTAGAAATAAAGCGGAATGCAAATCAGGAACATACATGCAATAAAGATGGCAAATGATGGTTTTTTCAATAAAGCCAGGGCATCTAATCCCAGAATCTCTCCCAGACTCACATCTTTTCCGGTTTTCATCGGAGGAGTATGGGGCAAAGTAAGACTAAAAAGTCCGAATAGTATTGATATTGTTCCTGCAACATAAAACTGTATGGCAGAAAGTTCTCCATGAAATACAAAGCTGAGCATTAATCCTGCAGCAATCCATCCTACTGCTGAGAGTGTTTTCACTAATGGGAAATCACGTTTTGGGTTTTCAAGATGGTGCAATGAGACTGAATTTCCAAGTGCCAAAGTAGGCACATAGGTACAGCAATATAGTATCAGCATTGGGTAGAAGCCTCCGAATGTAGTCATTTCAGGTAGCAGAAATAAAAGTAATCCGCCAAAAATACCTAGAAAAGCCAAAATCTTTTCAGATGCAAAATACCGATCGGCGATCAAGCCAACAAAGAAAGGTGCGATCATAGCTCCGATGGCAAAGGCGCCATAGGCTAGTCCGATTTGTTCTCCGCTAAACTGCAGTGTTTTGCTTAGATAGCTTGCCATACTTACATACCATGATCCCCAAATTAGATATTGAAGAAACATGAAGATTGCTAGTTTGGTTTTGATTTGTGCTTGCATAATAGTTTGTTTATAAAATTATTTTAAGTGTATTATTCAATTAGAAATAAATTCTTGCAATATCTTTTTTACGCTAACTAAAAATAACATTTTTCATTTAAATAATGCATTATAAGTTCTTTTATATAGGCTTATATTTTAATTAAGTATAATTAATTTAAAGAAATTTTTTTAATTAAAAATCAAGAATTTTAATAAAAAAGTATTATACCCATGACTATGTTTCAAAACTATTTAGCTTGAGGCCATTTTCCTGCTACTTTTGTTTACATTCCTAATACTATTTTCTATAAATCAATTTTTATTCGCTTTTTACTTTATATTAGGTTAGGTAAATAATATGATTTTATCATGAAAGCTTTACAATACCATATCCCGCTTGAATTAGATAAATCTTTCATAATATTTAAGGAAGAAGGCCCGTATTTCCCTTGTCCATGGCATTATCACTCTGAGTTTGAATTAGTGTTAGTCAATAAAAGTACGGGTATGCGACAAGTTGGGGATCATATCGGTTATTTTATGGAGGGCGACCTTGTATTAATGGGACCTTCACTTCCTCATCTTTGGACAAATGACCCTCAATATTTTAAGGGGAAGAGAAACCTAACTGCTGAAGCAACAGTTATTCATTTTGTTGAAAATTTCTTAGGACCTGATTTTTTTAATCTCCCCGAGATGGAACCTATTAATAATCTTTTGAAGCTATCCAAACATGGAATTGTAATTAAAGGTAATACACGAAATAAAATTGCTGCTTTAATGCATGAAATGCAGGGAATGAGTGGAATTCAACGACTTGCTTCCTTATTGTCAATCTTTGATATCCTTTGTGCTAATAATGAATATGAACTTCTTGCAAGTCCGGGCTACTTAAAACAAGGATTATTAGATTGTTCAGATAAATTTAGTAAGGTTAATGCCTACATCCTGCGAAATTTTGATCGCGATATAACCCTTAATGAGGTTGCATCTGTCGCGAATATGGCAGTCAGTACTTTTTGCAATTATTTTAAAGAACATTATAGGATTACATTTGTTGAGTATTTGAATAAGGTAAGAGTTGGCCATGCATGTAAGTTATTAGGTGAGCAGGAAGAGTATGTAGTTGAAATTGCATATAAATGTGGATTTAATAATCTGGCAAATTTTAATAGACAATTCAGGAAGATTAAAAATATGACACCAAGTGAATACCGAAAAACATCAAATATTAATGTCCCTCAAGTAGGTAATAGCGGAAAATGGGTCGTGATTTCAAATAGAACTTCAGCTGAATTTGCCTAATGTCTAAATATACCTTTTATGTTTCTGTGCTTGTTGTTACCCACCAAGCATTGATAATTTCATTCCGCTCATAGCCGCGGGGGCCTTACCTTTTTCTGTAGCCCGCCCGGATGAATCCGTTCGGACAGGCAAAAAAGTACCAATGCCGAGGCGGTACGACGAGACCATGAGCACCTTTAAAAAACAATAAACAACAGCGAATAAACGCTACCGCTGCGCCTGCTGCTATGAAAGTCAGTGGGTTGGCTAATTGTTGCGTGCCGCACCAGTATAGGCGGAAGAGAGGTGAACGGAGGTTCAGTGAATGGACGATTTGTTTAAGATTGATATAAGTTTTCCTGTGCCTGGATTTAGCTACCTGCCGATAGCTCCTGATAGTTATCGGGACGGGACAAGGCGGGAAGAACGGTTATTAAAGGTCAGTGTCCGTAGGACTCCTTTGGAGCGAGCGTGGCGGATAAAAATAATTATGCTTCATATCCATAAAACAAATAGAAATATAAATCTTCAACTCTCCCATAAAAAAGGCCTCCCTTATTTTGTTCAGGGTAATTTTTAAATTAGAGTGCGATGCAAGGATTAAACAAAAACAAATATCAGTTTGCTTTGCTTGTGCTGGTCAATGCATTTGTAGGGGCTATGGTAGGTTTAGAAAGATCCATCATGCCTGGCTTTGGAAAGCTGGAGTTTGGGCTAAGTGCCAATGCAGCTTTAATGTCTTTCATTATTGCTTTTGGGATCAGTAAATCTCTGAGTAATTATGCTGTTGCTCAACTTTCTAAAAAATTCAATCGTAAAACCATCCTAATTATAGGCTGGATTGTAGCTCTTCCTGTTCCATTTTTATTGATGTACGCACCAAACTGGAATTGGGTCATAGTAGCCAATATTTTACTTGGAATTAATCAAGGCCTAGCCTGGAGTTCTACTGTGATCATGAAAATAGATCTTGTAGGTTCAAAGAACCGAGGACTTGCCATGGGGATCAATGAATTTGCTGGCTATCTTTCAGTAGGTCTTGCAGCCTGGCTGGCAAGCTCAATTGCAGCTGATTATGGATATGCTTTTTTCCCGTTTTTACCAGGAGTGCTATTTGCATTTGCAGGATTATTGATCAGTGTATTTCTTGTTCAAGATACGACTCATTTTGTCCATACAGAGAGCTTAACAAGTAAGCTGCCACTCCTTGAAAATGTATGGAAAGAAACTACCTGGAAACATAGAAATTTGGGTTCTGTAAGTTTAAATGGATTGGTCAATAATCTCAATGATGGGGTAGTTTGGGGCTTACTCCCCATAGTATTAATTCAAAGAGGCTTTGGAATTACTCAGATCGGAATTATTGCTGCAATTTATCCTGCAGTCTGGGGTATTTCACAATTATTTACGGGTAAAATGGGCGATTCTTATTGTAAAAAACAACTCATTACTACCGGAATGCTATTACAGGCAGTAGCAATTTTAATACTTGCTATTGCCTATGCTTTGCCATTATTGATCCTTGCCTCTATTTTACTTGGATTTGGAACTGCTCTGGTTTATCCTAACTTTCTGTCAGTTATCGCAGAAAGCACCCATCCAAAACAACGTGCCGAAAGTTTGAGCATATTTAGGCTTTGGAGGGATAGCGGTTATGTATTTGGAGCACTTTTGAGTGGGGTATTGGCAGATGCCTTTGGGATAACTTCTGCCTTATTTATTATTGCTGGAATTACGGCAATGGCCGGACTTATTGCAAATAAACGTATGTGCT
>CAMDKO010000163.1 GCA_945901155.1 Pedobacter schmidteae | reverse complement strand
ATTCCAGACAAGTTAAAAACATATTATTTGTTTTCATTGCTACTTTACCTTTATTGGTACAAGGACAAATTAATTATGGCTCAAACAACGGGAAGTTTTTAACCATTCGTGGGACAAAGATTTACTATGAAGAATACGGCAAAGGAATACCTTTACTTATGTTACACGGAGGTTTTGGAGACATAAGTGATTTTCAAAAAGTCATTCCAAAATTTTCTGAAAAATATCGTGTAATTATTCCCGATGCACCAGGACTTGGACGCTCTGAATATGCCGACAGTATTTTAAGTTACCATGTCTCGTCCTGAAATAGGTTTACAGTAAAAGCTTAAATAAAGAAAATTGAAAAAAGTGGAAAACGAAGAGGTTTGCTGGACTATTTGTCAGGAATGCAAGGGTCGCGGGAAAAAAAGCCGGAGGCTCCGCAAGAAATTACGCCTCCGCTACAAGATGGCTTCTAATCAATTTGAAAAAACAGAAGGAGAGGGGAGCGCTCCTGTTCGTCCCAAAGGTCATCTGTACTCCTGCTTAAGCTGTTCCGGATCCGGCTTGATACATTCTGCTAGCCACCCTATTGCCGATAAAGAAAACTACCCACACCTTGCTATTATTGGTGCTGGAATAGGGGGCGTAGCTTTGGCTGTAGCTTGTTTGCACCGAGGTATACCTTTCACTCTTTATGAGCGTGATAGTAGTTTTGATGTTAGATCTCAGGGCTATGGACTCACTTTACAACAAGCCAGTAAAGCAATAGAGGGCTTGGGCATTTTCTCCTTAACAGAGGGGGTAATTTCAACAAGGCATGTGGTTCATACTGCAGAAGGAAAATTAATAGCTGAGTGGGGCATGAGAAAGTGGGTGCAGTCAAAGGCGAAAACATCTCCTAAACGAACAAATGTGCATATCGCAAGGCAATCGTTGCGCCTTGCAATGCTTGAACAACTTGGTGCTAACGAGGCGGTGCAATGGGGCCACCATTTAGTCGGTTTTAAGGAATGTGAGTCTGAAGGTATTCGCCTAAACTTTCAAGTTGCAGGGCAGATGAAGGCCGCTAGGGCGGATCTTTTAGTTGGAGCCGATGGTATTCGTAGTTCGGTGCGTAACATACTGATAGGTGAAGATATTAACCCTTTACGTTACCTAGGCTGTATTGTGATATTGGGCATTTGTCCCTTGGCGGCTCTCGAAGGACTTGATAGCGCTTTACTGGATTCAGCTACCGTATTTCAAACAGCAAATGGCAATGAACGAATATACATGATGCCTTATTCAGCCGATTCGGTGATGTGGCAACTGAGCTTCCCCATGCTAGAAAAAGAGGCTATGGCCTTAAGTGCGCAAGGAGCTAAAGCACTCAAGGAAGAGGCGTGTCGCAGAACTCCCTGGCACAATCCCATTCCTCAGATTTTAGCAGCGACGCAGGAAGCTCAAATTTCTGGCTACCCAGTGTATGATAGGGAATTGCTTAATTCCGAATGGTTAAAAAAAGCAGGAGCATTAACCCTGATAGGGGATGCTGCTCACCCGATGAGCCCATTCAAAGGGCAGGGGGCAAACCAGGCGTTGCTGGATGCACTGGCGCTCGCCAGGGCTATTTCAACAGGGTGCAGGCCCTTATCTAATTGGAGAGATGCTGGACTAAGGAAAAGTGTATTAAATGGGTTTGAATTAGAAATGATAGAGCGTAGCGCTTCCAAAGTAAAAGATTCAGAAGAGGCGGCGCAGTTCCTGCATTCCGAAATTGTACTTCATCAGGGCGACGAACCTAGGGGGCGTTGTATAAAACGCCCCAAGGGTTGATGGCAAAAGCGAACCAGGTGCCTGCATTGATTATAGAGGTGTTGGATAAAAAAAACGTGAGTGATGAAGAAGCCATAATTAGCGAATCGTATAGAAATTTCCTAACCCGTTTTGTTACTTACTAAGCATTTAAATTAAATGGATTTAATAAATTTAAGGAGTATACAATTTCTACATAAAAAAATATGTCATTACCCGTGATTATTTAAAAGGAGAGCCATTCCTGTATTACCTTACCAAATTTTTATGGGAAATGGGAGAAAAAAAAATCCGGAAACAGTGAAAAGAATTTATACAGAAATGGAGAAAGAAGATAAGGTGGGAGCATATGCTGCAATTCTTAAAGGAAAATTAGGAACGTGGATCAAAACAAAATTACCAAAAACTGCTGAAGGAAAATTAGATAGTGTATCACGGACTTTACATTGCAGGGCTTTGATGGAAAAGAAATCAGCCTTGCCGATTTCAGAGGGAACGTTATCTATGTGGATTTTTGGGCGAGTTGGTGTGGTCCTTGCAGACAGCAGTTTCCATTTAGCAAAAAGTTACATGATCGGCTGAGTGACAAACAAAAAAAGAAGTAGTGTTTCTGTGTATTTCAATTGACAATACAGAAGAAATTTGGAAAAAAGCAGTAATTAGCTTTCAGTTAGATGGAGTATACGCATTATCCCCCGGTGGTTGGAATTCTTTTATCGCTAAGGATTATCAACTAACCAGGATTCCGAGATACCTGCTCATTGATAAAAAAGGCTATGTAGTCAACCAAAATGCTAAATGTCCGGAAGATGAAAGCACGTTGCGGGATATTTTGAATTTACGTAATTGAATAATTAGTTGGATTCACAGAGTAGCTTAATTCAGAATCGTATATTTATGCTTTTATTAATATACACAACATCCACAAAAACTATAAACTTATCCATTTGTCCCAAAAACCAATGAATGTCAAATTTTTACAAAAGTTTCGAAAAATTGAAACTATTCTGCTTGGCATTCTGCTATATGGGATTGTTTTAGTTTATACCTACCAGTTTTTTCAAATTGCGAACAAATATGAAGCCTGGACTACTGATGAATTTTTTTACTATGTTGAAGCTAAAGCCATAGCAGCCCATAATATTTACCAAACACCTGCCAGTTTGGATGGCAATACATCATATATTGGTGATTTTGGTTTTCATGGTATTAGTTACGCAATTAAAGATGGCTGGTTATCCAAACTGTTTTTTCAAACAGAAGACCCACCTTTGGTATTTATCAATTTTCTTACCTGCCTTGCAACTTTAGCACTCATTCTGCTCTTCAAACCTTTCGCACTGAACACCCGAATAAAAATAGCTCTGGTTGTAGCTACTCACTACGTATTGTTTGCCTTTACGCTTTCCTATATGCAGGAAACTATTCACTATTTTTTTGCGGTGCTCGCTTTAAGGTATCTTTACCTGCTATACACGAAAGAAAATGCTTCGCAGAATAACTACCTAATGTATTACCTGATAATTATTATACTTGCTACAACGTTCCGTTATGGCTGGTTTATGTGGGGGGCAGGATTATTACCATTGGCTAATAACTTCAAAAGTTTTTCTAAGTGGACCCTAGTTGCAATCGTCCTTTTGTTTTTTGGGGTATTCATCAGCCGATACATTGCTGCGCCCTATCCTTATGATGATGTGATGGCTGAAAAACTTATCAGTGTAGAAAAATTTTCAATTCTGGATTCGCTGAAGATGATTTCTCAAAAATTTTTCAACAACTTGCACTTATTTTTAACTCCCGCTGAACGGCTTGCTACCACTTGTATGCGTTATTTACTGCTTGCTCTATTGATAATCAACTCCTGGTATGCAATCGTTAAACGAAATAAATTTACAATCGCATGTGCATTGATTGGATGGGTTTATCTTATTGCATGTTTAGCTTTTTATTTCGTATTTTGGGCATATGATGAGCGTGCTTTGGCTCTATTGAATCCTTTATTGGCATTTTCGCTCATCGGTAACTTTAATTCATTTGTTTTTTATCCCGTAACTGTAGTTCAATTGTGGCTTTTGCCCGGTATCGTTGAAACAACAAAAAATCGAAATATGGGGTGCATTGCTGTTAATGCACCTTCACCAGAACGAATTTCAAGAGAAGGCTCTTATTCTAAAATTAAAGACTTGATTACAGATGACCATAGCGTGGTAATTGATTTGCCTATTGAATTTGTTATACACGCCAACCAAAATTACTTTGTTGATTTCCCAATAGTAACCAGCAAAGGGTATCCTATTCATTACCGATTCTATAGGGAATGGAAAGATTTGAGAGAAACACATCCTGCTAACTATATATTCTTACACGAAAACAGTCCCCCATTGAATAAAGAATTAATCTATAGTGATAAGTGGATGTATTTATATCGAAATTTTTAATTGAATCGAATCAGAATTCAACACCTTTGAATGTATGGTGATCGTTTGTTTGGGATTTTGAAATGATTTTGAAAATTAAAGTTATATTTGTCATTAAACAAAGCAAGGTAACGCCAACCCCTTTCAACAGGAAAAAAGAATAACAAGAA
>CAMDKO010000162.1 GCA_945901155.1 Pedobacter schmidteae | reverse complement strand
TTAGATTATCAACAGAAATAACACTTGCTAACAAAAGAAAAAAAGAAGCAAAAAAAGAAAAATTACAACAACAACAATTAACTTACAGTTGACTAAATTCGGTCAAGGCTATTCAGGCATGCACAAACTGATAACAGATAACTGACAACAGATAACAGATCATGCAAATAATCTTTCCAATAGCCATAATCCTTGGAACTCTTGCAGGAATGGAGTCATTTTCTTGGTTTATTCATAAGTATTTATTTCATGGTCCTCTGTGGTTCATACACAGAAGCCATCATCAGCAGCGATCTGGGTGGTTTGAGTTTAATGATATTTTCAGCGTGCTTTTTGCCATAATTTCTGTTTATTTGATGTGGATGGGAAGAATAGATCTGGATATTAAATTTTGGATTGGTGTTGGGATAACAGTTTATGGAATAATTTACTTTATTTTCCATGACTGGTTCATTCACAATAGGTTTCAGAGTTTTAAAACCGATAATAGCTATTTGCTAGGGATCCGCAGGGCACATAAAATCCATCATAAATCAACAGAAAAAAGTCCGGCTGAAGAATTTGGATTGCTTCTGGCTTCGAAAAAATATTTTAAACAATCTACCAGATCTTCACATTGATATATGCAGGTTCTTGAAAATTTTTCGCTTAAATCACTGAATACTTTTGGAGTAGAAGCCATTGCGGCCCGGTATGTAGCTATTGAGCAAGAAAATGATCTCCAATTATTGTTTTCTGATAATCAGCTGAAGAATTATCCGAGATTGGTTCTTGGTGGAGGCAGTAACGTGCTGTTTACCAATGATTTTAGGGGGCTGGTTATACATATCAAAATTCAGGGCTTAAAAGCCGAAGTTCAGGGTGATGATATTCTTGTCACCGCTGGAGCAGGTGTGGTTTGGAACGACTTGGTTAATTACTGTGTAGACAATGAATTTGCAGGAATTGAAAACCTGAGTCTGATTCCGGGTTCGGTTGGTGCCTCGCCAGTGCAGAATATTGGAGCCTATGGGGTTGAACTTCAGGATGTATTTCATTCCTGCCGGGTATTTGAAATTTCAACTGGTAAAATCAAAATATTTAATAAAGAGGATTGTGAATTTAATTATCGCGATAGCCTATTTAAATCGTCGGGTAAAGGCTTATTTATTATCACTGAGGTTACTTTTAAGCTTTCCGGAATATTTAAGCCAAATGTGAGTTATGGCGCTATCACAGAAGAATTACAAAAACGCGGTATTGATCAGCCCAATATCAAAGAGTTATCCCAGGTAATATCCCATATTCGTGTAAGTAAATTGCCAGACCCCACTACTATTGGTAATGCAGGCAGTTTTTTTAAGAATCCAGTGATTCCAGTTTCAAAATTCATTCAGTTACAGCCCCGTTTTCCAGGCATTGTTCATTTCCCTGCAGCTGAAGGATTTGTAAAAATTTCGGCAGGCTGGCTGATTGAGTATTGTGGTTGGAAGGGTAAAGTTGTTGGTAATACGGGTACCTGGAAAAACCAGGCCTTGGTACTAGTTAACCACGGAGATGCTACTGGAAATGAGATTTTAAGCTTCTCTTCTACTATTATTGAGAGTGTCAGTTCAGTTTTTGGAATTGAGCTTGAGCGTGAAGTAAATATCCTTTAGTATACAATTTTACTCGTTCATTAGGTACCAATTGATAAGAATACTTAATTTTAAATATGAAATTTACTTATCTGCTGATCAATTTTCTTACCATTTTTTTTCCGATCATACTATCATTTGATAAGCGAGTTCAGTTTTTTAAGAGCTGGAAGTTTATTTTTCCAGGGCTTTTCATAACCGGACTTTTGTTCCTTTTATGGGATTATGTTTTTACTATCTACGGAGTTTGGTCTTTTAATCCGGATTACATTATAGGGGTTTATATGCTCAATCTTCCACTAGAGGAGATACTTTTTTTTGTTACGGTTCCTTTCGCTTGTATTTTTATATATGAATGTCTTAATTATTATGTCAAGAAAGACATTTTAAAGCGCTACTCCATCTATATTAATTCTGCTCTATTTGGATTCTCAGTCTTGATGTTGTTGCTATATTACGACAGAGTGTATACATTAATTACCTTCGGATTGCTGGCAGTAGTTTTAATCTTTGCCGAATTTATTATAAAGAGTAGCATACTAAGCCGAATTTATTTAGCCTACCTGGTTTCATTGATTCCGTTTTATATTGTCAATGGTATTCTTACCTCCATTCCTATCGTCATGTATAACGATGCTGAGAATATGGCATTCAGAGTTGGAACCATACCGCTTGAAGATCATTTTTATTCGATGGCGATGCTAATGCTGAATATTATGTTCTTCGAATACTTCCGTAATCGGGCAAAGGCAGTTCATGAATAAGCTTCCGGAATACAGCAAATCTTACCTGGCACTTCGAAACGGACAGGATAAACCTGAGATATGGGTGGCATTCAAAGGTATAATTTATGATGTCACCGAAAGCCGATTATGGAAAAACGGCAAACATTATGAACATTGGGCAGGGCAGGATTTGACGGATGAGCTGAAGGATGCCCCACATACGGAGATGGTATTTGCGAAGTTTGAGGTGGTTGGGAAGCTATTATCAGTTATCTGTTGTCTGTTGTCAGTTATCGGGTTGGTTAGTTGATTAGATGGTTAGGTAATTAGATAGTTAGTACTCAATACTCAATGAGCTTTCAGCTTTGAGCTTTTGGCTTTCCCCTTTCAGCTTTCCGCTTTCAGCTTTCCGCTCCCTTCCCCCTTCAAATGTCGCCAGCCTGATAACTGACAACTGATAACTGACAACTCCCTTCCCCCCTTAAATCACAAAACTACTCAACTTCACAAACTGCTGTACTCTAGCCTGAATCTCTTCTTGGCTTAGATTTTTGATACGTTCTGTTCCAAATTTTTCGACACAGAAAGAGGCTAATGCAGAGCCGTAAATGATTGCATTTTTCATATTATTGAAATTGATCGTGTCAACCTGAGCCAGATATCCGATAAATCCGCCTGCAAATGTATCTCCAGCTCCAGTAGGGTCGAAAACGTCTGCAAGTGGTAGGGCAGGGGCAGAGAATATCTGATCCTCATTAAATAATAGGGCGCCATGCTCACCTTTCTTGATGATCAGATATTTAGGACCCATTGCCATGATCTTATGAGCAGCTTTGACTAAAGAATACTCACCCGATAATTGTCTTGCTTCAGCATCATTAATAGTCAAAACATCTATATTTCTGATTACTGCAAGTAGATCATTAAGTGCAATGTCCATCCAAAAGTTCATCGTATCCAAAACGATTAGCCTTGGGCGATTCTTCATCCGATTGATCACTGTTTGCTGTACCTGTGGCGTTAAATTTCCAAGCATCAGGAATTCGCAATCCTGGTAGTTTTCAGGAATAATCGGATCAAAGCTGCCAAGAACATTTAATTCTGTAACCAAGGTATCACGGCTGTTCATATCATTATGGTATTTTCCAGACCAGAAAAAAGATTTCTCTCCTTTTTTAATCTGCAAACCTTCAGTATCAATACCATGATCGTTAAAATTTTGGATGTCTTCCTGGTGAAAATCTTCACCAACTACTCCAACAATTTTAACTTTATTATAAAAGTAGGATGCTGCTAAACTTGCGTAGGTGGCAGCTCCACCCACTATTTTGTCGGTTTTCCCGAAAGGAGTTTCAATTGCATCAAAAGCAACAGACCCAATAATTACTAAACTCATATTTATTTAAAAAAATTTTCACACAAATATTGCATTAATAATTTAAAATCCCGAATATTGCACTCCCGAAAGGATAGAAACCACTAGATGGTTTCATAACCAGAAATTCCTAAGTAGCTCAGCTGGTTAGAGCATCTGACTGTTAATCAGAGGGTCCCTGGTTCGAGTCCAGGCTTGGGAGCTTGATAATCAACCACTTACATTTAAATGTAGGTGGTTTTTTTGTTTAAAAAGCTTTGTTTTTCCCCCATTTTAGGCGTTTAGTTTGCAAATAGTTTGCAAATTTTAGTGTAGCAGAATTGCAAATCATGACCATAATCATTCATATTATGGTACAACTTAACCTAGTTTTAGATACTAGAAGAATAAAATCAGATGGGACTTATCCTGTCATTTATCGAATTTCAAATTTCAAGAAAATTTATACTATCCCAAGTGGAATATCTATTTCCAAAATTCATTGGGATGATAAAAAAAGACAGGTGAGTCATGATTGTCCTAATGCTTCTAGATTAAATCTTAAATTAACTAAGAGACATGTTGAAATTCAGAGTGCAATCCTTCAACTAGAAGATGATTTTACTATTGAAGGTCTTAAAGAGCTTTTGGATAAAAAACATAAACCAATATCACAAACTACATTTAAAG
>CAMDKO010000161.1 GCA_945901155.1 Pedobacter schmidteae | reverse complement strand
TACAGAACCAGCTAAAGCTGATGATGACTTCTCATTTGAGATTTAATACTATTTAAAATAGATATTTGCCATAAAAAAGGCCCCGATTCAAGAAATTGAATCGGGGCCTTTAATTTTAGTTCTATTTTTTGTTGAACTCCCTAATCATTTATGTGAATGTCCCTTTTTATAATGCTCTAACAACAAATCGCCTCCAAAGTCATGCATTAAATCACGTACTACTGAATGCACATGATTAGCATTGTTCTGAGTATTATCGTATTCAATTATAATGGTAGGACCCTGAATTCGGTAATATGCCCCCTTGCCAATAACTGGTTTTGTATGGCCGGCCCATGAAAACCAAACATTCTCTAAACCCGCTTTGCGAATATCGCTCATCATTTTTTCTGCAAGAGCAGGCTTGTATCGATGAACATAGATACTGATCAGCTGTACCATTAAAGATTGTTGTTCTTTTGACAATTCGGAATATCTGATACCTACAGCTTTTCCCATCATCGCATTGCGCTTATTAAATGTTTGAATATCTGCAAATGCTACGGTGTCAATAATCGCTTTTTTAATTTGTGCATTGTTCAAAGAGTTTAATAAGGCAAATCCCCTATCCGATTCATTTTTCAATACTTGCTTGCCGGCCATCGGGCCATTCAGTACAATTGCTGGGTTACTTCCTAAAAATCCGGGAGTACCTGCTACCAATAACTTTTTATTAAATGAAAAATTGAAAGAAATATGATGGCCTTCAAAACGCCAGCCCCATATAGTTTTTGATGAGGGGGTGCCAAAAATTGTGAAGTGGTAATTACCAGGATCACGATATTTATCTTCTGGTTTCCTTTTTTCCAACTCTTTTAACACCGTTTCCAATTGCATGATATCAATGGTCTTTTGAAAAGTTTCATCTCCCAGACAAGACTTTAAAAGATCATAAGCCGTTTCTTGTTGTGCTGAATTCATTTCATTAAATGTGATTCCCCTTCTCACTTTTGGCACAAAATGGAAATTATAGCGTTCTTCGGTATCAAATGCGAAAACGGATTCAGTTTTCTGGGCATCATTAAGCAATGAAATAAAACGATTGGCAAGAGAAATTACATCTTGGCCGTAAACCGTACCCTGAATTAAAAGCAATAAAATCAGCAAAATAATGGGCTTCTTCATATTTCTCTATATTTTTTAAAAAAATCCAACAATTAATATTAAATGCATGCAATTAATTGAACTATTGAGTAAATGATAACTTATTTCAATATAAATATAGGGAATCAGTTTAAATCATTTGTGTAGAAGGTTATTATATTGTTTTTCATATTTCTTACCAAATCAAACTATTAAACCTAATCAAACAGAAAACCTAGGGTAGTTCAACCAAAATGTCTTAATCATTAATAAATTAAAAATAGTGGCTTAAACGTTTAGGACACTATTGAGACAAAACCCTCTATTGAATTTTGAAAATCAGATAGTCCACATGTATTATACTGGCCATCAATTTCAATGAATTAGTAATTTATATAAGTAATATAAAGAAACGTGTAATGAATAAAGTTTAGAATAATATTTAATACCAGAAACTGATTTTTCAACACCGAAGAATGCATCATTTTAAATATCTCTACATTTAATTTGTATTCAAATTTTTAGAAAGGGTAATATTAATTAATTTCAAAAGTCTTATTTTAATTTATATATTTAATTTTAATCACACTACCTAGCGACTTTGCCGTCTTAGAATTGCAATTCGAAATGATAATTTCAAGAAAGATTACCGACTGCGCAAAATTACTCTCTTTATTTTTATTTAAAATAAATTCTTAATTTAAGTACAGCAAAATTGAAGAATACTAACAAGAAATTGCTTTTCATAAGATGAGGCTATTACAAACGGAAATAACACCGTTTATCAATAATTCCCTACATGTAGAATTGAGAGATCAAGCATATTTATTCTCTCCCCTACATGGCCGTCCTTGCTATCACTCCCACCCTGAACTTGAATTGGTATTTATTATAGAAGGTCATGGAAAAAAAATAATTGGCAACAAGGTAACTCATTATAAAACTGGTGATATGGTATTTATCGGCCCCTTTGTTCCGCATCTATGGCTAAGCGATCCAGTTTTTTATAAAAAAGATTCAACCCTGCATGCCAAGGTGGTTATTATGTATATTAATCCCAAGATATTTGAGTCCATGCTTTCTTTTGTAAAAGAATTTGATGGAGTTAGGGAAATTTTAAAGCAGGCATCAAAAGGGATAAATATCTTTGGCAAAACAAGAACTGATATATCAAAAATTCTTATTGAGCTCGCTTCGAAAACAGGTTTCGAAAAAGCAATCGGGCTATTACAGATCATGAATCTCATTTCCATAACGAAGGAGAGAAATTTCATTAACAATAAAGAACTTACAAACCCATTTGGAATTAATTCTGACAGGTTGATTGATGTATACAAATTTATAAATGAAAATATCCATAAACCAATTTCCTTAAAAGAGGTTGCAGAAGTTGCCTGTATGGCAATACCATCTTTCTGTCGTTTCTTCAAAAAAAGGACCAAAATGACTCTTTCCCAACACCTTGTTGATGCGCGTATGATGCATGCATGTAAATTATTGATGGGGATTGATAAACCCATCTCCGAAATAGCATATCTATGTGGGTACAATTCCAACTCTCATTTTTGCAAAGTCTTTAAGAGCCATACTAATCAAAGTCCTTTTCAATATAAAATGAGTTTGAATAAAAGTTCAAACTAATTTTATAATTTAATCGTTGCATTTTCTAATCAAATTACAGCGTTTTCATTATTCAAACTGAAAATTTGACAAAAGAGGGTGCACAACTCCTGCAATTTCCTCATATCTAAAACCTCCAGTGGTTTTAACAATAACATCGAAAAACAATATTGATGTCATTTTCAATTAATCTATTTTTCAGTATAAAACTTATGCATCCTAGACTTATTGCCAAAGCGCTGGAAAGAGGTAACTTAATTACAATTCTTGCTAAGTTCAGAACATTTCGATAAATCTATTGCGACTATTTTTAATTATGAATCATAGCACCAAATTTGTCGGCGTAATTAAAAACAATGGCTATTCATTTTTATGATGTAAAATGAAAGCATATAATCATTATAGTGTAAACCACTAAACTTATAATACATTAACAAACAAATTATAACACCAAAAAACAGGTATTTAACAGAATAATGAGGGATGATTAGGATGAGCTTATTATCTCTGGCTCCTTTTATGAGCGTCAGTCTTTTACCTGTAACAGCAGCTATGAAAAATCAGAACAATCGAATACCTATTTCATTTACTTACAATAACCGATCACAAGTAGACATCCCGGTAAAAGGAAAAATTACAGACAGAAAAACGGGTGAAACATTCATAGGCGTTTCAGTAAAGGTTAAAGGTTCTAAAGCCGGAGTTTCTTCAGATGGGAATGGCAATTATACAATAAATGCGCCCGAAAATGGAATATTGGCCATCACGTATATTGGCTAAGACACGTTAAAAGTAACGATAAATAATAGAGGAGTAATTGACATTTCTTTGTTAGGCTCCAACACGTCTTTAGATGAAATAATGGTGATTGGATATGGAATTAAGAAAAAAAATAAATTTTACAGGCACAGTATCTACTGTAGATTTAAAAGTTTTGGATAGCCGTCCCATTGCCAACATCGGCCAAGGTCTTCAATGCACTATATCAAACCTCAATATCTCTCAAAGCGATGGGTCTATTGAAAAAAGGTGTATCATTTAATGTTCGTGGTAATACTTCAATAAATGTCGGTAGTCTTTAAATATTTTTAAATAGTATCATAATGAATGTAAAATTTTCAACTGAAAAAATTTGTGGAATCATAGTCCAGTTTCGGAAACTAAGAAAGCTGTCAAGTATTTCCTTTCTTCTTGTATTATCGTGCATGTCCACTGTGCATGGCAGCGACTTATACATTGGTAGAGCAGAGGCCAACATTACTCCTGATTTGCCAGTGGCCCTTCAGGGACAGTTTTACTTAAGGATCGGATACACAGCAAGAACTCCATTGCTTGCAAATGTGGTTGCGCTCGAAATGCGTAATGGCGAGAATTCTCTTGAACAAACCATATTCGTAGCCTGCGATCTTGTTTTTATTCCCACTGTACTAACAGAGCTGGTGCGTAAGCAAGTACAGCAGCAAATTCCCGGGTTGGATGTAAAAAAGATAGTCTTGAGCGCTACGCACACTCATACATCGCCTGTTATAGAAAGCGGTTTTTATATTATACCGAAGTTAGGGGTTTCCCAGCCAGAAGAATATCAACAATTATTTGCTCAAAAGGTCACAGAAGCCATTGTTAAAGCTTGGAAAGCCCGAAGTTCGGGAAGCGTTACCTG
>CAMDKO010000160.1 GCA_945901155.1 Pedobacter schmidteae | reverse complement strand
ACCAATTAAATGATTGGATATACTATCAATTAATACGCAAAACTGCCCAACAGATAAGTCCTAAGGCAGAAAATTACCATCGTTACACCTTGTATAAATGGTTTTTACTTAGTAAATCTGGATATGATGCCCGATTATCTATCGGGAATAATCGATTGATCTTTTATGTCAGGAATGATGAAAACATCAATGACATACCTTTTTTCAATATAGAAGGCAAAAAGTATATGTGTTTAAACTACCATGACTATGGTAAGGTAGATTTTGAAAAGGACAAAGTTTATCCTGTTCATGTAATTATTCCCGAGGGTGTGTATGCATTCTCCTATAAGGTTACTAGGATGCCCGATTTTAAGCCTGAATCCTATAGCGAAAAAGAAATACAGTTCAACTACCGACAAAAGGCCTATCATTTCCAAGTTAAATTAAACTCAGAAGTTGAAAATATCTTCAAAAATTATCCCGGAGTTGATTTTGAGTCTTATTTTAACATACCGCTAAGTCATGAAACATACCACTCATTAATTCCGATGCTGAAAAAGAATGTATCGAGCATGGGACAGAAAAAAGGTATTGATTATTTAATGCGGTTTACTCGCTATGCTTTTTTATATCAGGATGATGAAAATAATTTTGGAAAGGAAAAGCGCTTATCACCTGAGCAGACCTTATTCTCTAAATATAGTGATTGTGATGATCGTGCAGCTTTGTTTTTCTACTTGGTTAAGGAAATATATAACCTCCCGATGATCGCCTTGCTCTACCCTACTCATATTAGTATGGCGGTACAGTTTGACAAACCAATTGGAAGATCGATTATGTATAATGGTGCAAAATATTCAGTTTGTGAGCCAACACCACAGGAACAAGACCTCAGAATAGGTCAAATAGCAGAAAACCTTCAAAAAGTTAATTATGAGGTGGTTTACCAGTATAGTCCAGTGGCTAATTAAGTTTATAAAGTTTAACAGAATCAAATCAAAAAAAAATACCCGCAATTGCGGGTATTTTTATAAAGGTTAATCTTAAAAAGGTTTAATATCCATTTGCACCTTTAGTGAAGTTAAAATTAGTCCAGCCAGCCATCCAGTCTGTTGTTCCAAATGCTCCACGATAGGTAGTTGAACTAAAGAAACTATTAGTCAAATCACCCGCAAATGCAGCTCCTGTTAATGCAGGTGAGCCTGCAGAAGGAAGTAAGTTAGGGGCTTTTAAATTAAATGGATCAGTAATTTTTGCTTCAGCAGTAGTGGCTAACGTTATTGTAGCACTTGCCTCAGCTTTAGTTTTCACAGCAACATCAGTTGCACCTGCAACGGTTACAGAACCTATTTTATAAGTCGCTGCATTTGCATGCAACAGGTTGTTCTTAAATTCAGAAGTTGTGGTTGCACCCACTAAACTATTATAAGTTCCATCAGACTCTAAAGATAATCCGCCTTTCATCCATCCCATTAAAACTGAATTGTTTAGAACAAAATTAGAAGACCTTCTGAAACGATTCGCGAAATTATGATTCTTTGAAGCGGTATTGTCAACATTCGGACCTATGAAAGTAAAGTTTGAAAGCACCGGACGTGTAATTGGTGTTGCCGTGGTACCTGTAGCATCATTATCACACTCAACACCATTTCCTGCATCACCAGCATCAATAAATGAAGGATCTCTTAGAGCCACTCCAAACTGAATTCTACCAGTATATCCGAAATCGAAATCGAAATCATCATCAGCTGTTGCAAATGCCACTAGGTATTTTGCGTTAACCGTACCACCAAATATTTCGAAGGCATCATCATTACCATAAACAACCTGAACGTACTCAATAGTTGTACCTGAACCAACTCCACCTAAAGTCAAACCATTGATCTCTGAATTTGGCTGTGCAGCTATACCTGCAAATTCAATTCTAACATATTTCAAAGTACCTGAATTATCAGCAGCAACAGTACCACCATAGTTCTTTCCAATACCACCCTCAATTGTTGGTTCTGTAGTACGGTTGGTAGTAGATTTTCCAAGGATAACCATACCTCCCCAGTCGCCCGGATTACGCTCGCCAACTGCTTTTCCAGATGTAAATACGATTGGTTTTGCAGCGGTTCCTATTGCATTAATCTTTGCACCTCTTTCAATAATTAATGCACCTTTATCTGCAACATCACTTTTAATAATTGCACCTGCAGCAACATTAATTTCACTACCATCTTCAAAAAATACATAACCTTTAAGTGTAAAAGTTCCTTCAGGAACATTCAGGATTGTGTTTTTATAAACACCTGTAATAATTTCACCCGTTTTAAGGGTTACGATTTTTTTTGCGTTTGGATCGATCACCACCTCAGGTTCAGCACTCTTTTTACATGAACCAACTAAAATGGCCGCAGCAAGAATTAAAGTATTAAATTTTAATGATTTCATATTATTAGATTTTTTATTGATTCGATTTTTTATTGATTTGGTTTAATTTTAATGTAAAGATATCGCAGATACGTTAGCTCAATTTTAAGCCAATATTAACTTTTCGTACAAAATTTATTTATTAGTGCTCCTATAGCCTAAGTTATATGAAAATGAAAGCGACACATTTGAACCAAGTTTAGATGAATTGATCATTCGGTCAACTCCAGCACCCTCGTAGGCTTTATTAGCATTTCCGGCATTATTCTGATAAAATACGGTACTTTGATTCAGGATATCGCCAACATTAAGTTTGATCTCAGCCTGAGATTTAAGAATTCTTTTACTTACTTGAAAATCAAATACATCACGCGCATTTTCATAGATATCTGGGTATTCCTGGTATCCTACAAGGAATATTCTTTGTCCGATACGATTATAAACTGATGTGAATGTAAGCGCAGTTTTAGGTGAGAAATATTGCAAACCTGCATTGATCAAATAGGGCGACTGGCCTTGAAGCGGACGGTCAATCCCTTCGCCCTGAACTTGGGAATTGATATAAGTTGCATTGGCGAAAGCAGTTAAATTATTCAACCAATCCTTATCGCCCATGAAACTAAGCTTTTTACGAATATCAAGCTCAATACCTAAAGATGTTGCTTGATCTGCATTCAGGTAATTTATACCCCTAACCACAGGTGTAGAGTTTGAATTTACACGTTGCTCAATTGGATTATTAAAGCTTTTATAAAAAGCTGAAACAGTAAAAGTTTCACCTGCAGAAGGATATAGCTCATATCTTAAATCACCATTAAAAATCTTAGCACGTTTTAAAGCAGGATTACCAGTTACTGAAGTCTGAGTAATGAAATCGTAATAATTAAATAAAGCTAATTCCCTGAATTCTGGTCTCGAAACTGTCTGAGACGCTGATATACGAATATTTGAACTAGAATTTAAACTATAAGAAAAATTAGCAGATGGAAGAATATCAAAATTATCCTGTTTTGCTGCAATTTTTTGACTCGAAAAATCAATAGCATTTAAGGTTTGAGCAAATTGCTCAAAACGTGCACCATAAGAAAGTCTTATTTTTTCTCCTAATTTATTATCCATTAACAAAAAACCAGCATTCAAGTCAGAATTAGCATCATAACTATCTGTATTATTCGAAAAATCGGTAAGTATATACCCATTAGTACTAATATTGGTCGGAGCAAAAATTTGTTCTTTGGGCAAGCCACTAATTGATTGCTCAAATGCCGAAGGGCCTACAAAAAGGTAATTAAATATTCTTGCACCAAAATCACGTTGCTTCAATTGTTTTAAAAATCCAGCTTTAAAGTTTGATTGCTGATTAAACAATTTTACTGGAATTGTCACTGCTGCCTGAGCACCATACGTATCTTCCTCTAGATTAGAGAATAATCTTCTGGTGTTTCTGTCAATAAGGCGAAAGGGTTGTTGCGTACCTAATGAACGGCGATAATCCATAGAACGCTGATCAGGCTGATCACGCTCTACTCTGGAATAGTTCAAATTCCAAGTAAGTTTTACCTGCTTTTTTCCGATCTGACTTTCACCTTCCAATTGGGAATTCAAAAGACTTTTATTGGTCAGGTCTGAAACATTAAGGCGAACATCCTGAATATTATCATTAGTAAAACCGGTTCTTGCAGTATAATTATCTTCAAAAGAACGATTGTATATATTTTTGAACGCAATCTTATGACCACCTTTGATATAAGCAAAATTAGCTAGAGCTCCTAAATTGGTGCTGTATTTTGAAATATTTTCGGAATACTCATAAAACGGACTACCCGAAAACTCGTAATCAATTCTCTCTGCAAAAGCTGTATTTTGAGAATTTCTATAACTCAGTGACACTACATTTCCGAATGATCCGCCTCTTTTTAAATCTTTTCTCTTTCCCCAGGTCAATTGATGATTTTGAGAAGGAATTGCCATGGGCGTTACTTCGGCATAAGAATTCTTAAGCTGTGCAGAATATTTTGCCTTTTCGGCATTTGACAGAGGGTTATAGGATTGAAATGATCCAGGAAAACCTGCAGGAAGGTTACGAACACCGTCGTTGAAACCAAGAAAATCATATTTATTTCT
>CAMDKO010000159.1 GCA_945901155.1 Pedobacter schmidteae | reverse complement strand
GCTCTGGCTGATTATCCCAAGGCAATGAAAAAGCATTTCAATTATTGAGATTAAAATTAAATCATTTAAAATTGGAAAGCCCCAATCAAATGAAAAAAGATAACAAAAAATTTACCAGAAGGGACCTTTTTAAAGGAGCTGCCAATGCCGGATTAGCCTCCGCATTATTACCATTAACAGGGTTTGCAGCCACAAACCAGAAAAGTCCCATAGATAAAGAGCTAATCTCCATAGATAAGCAGTTCACAGATTCTGAAGTTTTAAAAGCAACAGTAGTAATCTTTACACCCTCCGTAATATATGCTTCAGAAGGAGTAGAAATCAATATTTATTTTGATAATATTATTTTTTCAAACCTTCCAATTGAACTGTTAGATATTGATATCATTTGTAGCAAGGGACGACAATATGATAAATTCTGGAGAATTACTCCTCAGGCTGCTGATGAAGGAAGTACTATATTCAGGATAGAAATAAATTTTGCCGGTAAATTAATTGCTTCTAAAACCTCGGAATTGATCATTAATGGAAAGTCCAAAGGTTCAGGCCAATCAATTAGAGTTCTTTGCATTGGCGACAGCACCACTGCGGGAGGGCAATATATTAGTATAATCAATTCCGACTATCAATTTCTAGAGAGTCCTTCAATGACCTTCCTCGGGACTCGAGGTACTGCAACAAATAAACATGAAGGAAGAGGAGGTTGGAAATTCAGTCAGTATGCTGGCGACGGTGGTCAAATTACTCACCAGTTCAACTTGAATGGAATAGATGAGGCACCAAGCAACGGCTCGGTTTATACAAATGGAGTTTCAGAATTCACAATTACTGAAATAAACCTTACGGAGGGTAAGGGTTACATCGCAGGTAGAAGAAGCAATGGGACCAAAAGTCCATCAGTCAATGGAAATCTAACTAAAATATCAGGAGCGGGTGATGGCACAATACCATATACCAATTCAGAGATGACGGCAGCTAATCCTTTCTGGAATCTGAAGACTCAGCGTTTAGATTTTAATAAATACATGATTGAACACGCTTTTACTATGACATCCGATGATCTGATTACTATCCACCTAGGCATTAACGATGTTTTTAACGATGTTTCTGAGGTAAAGCTTGAAAGTATTAAAGCTGATTTAATAAAAATGACTGCTGAATTTAGGGCAGTAGTTCCCCGAATCAATATTGGACTTTGTCTTACAATCCCTCCATCTATTTCTCAAGATGCATTTGCTGTGAATTATGCATCAGGACAAACCTTAAAAAGGTATATGGAGAACTATAAACAGTTGATAAATTTCTTATTAAGCACCTATGACACAGCAGAAATGAGGGCTTCTAGATTGTATTGCATTGGTTTCAACCACTGCATAGACCGAATCAATAATTTCCAAAAAACTACCATGAAGGCCAATGCCAGAAGTACGAAAAATATTGATACATGGGCAAATGGAGTGCATCCTGACAATACCGGTTATTACCAGATGGGAGACGCTTTGTATGTTTTTATTAAGAGTTTGGTTTCTTAAAATAGCGATAATAACCGAGCGTCACCCCCAAAGGAATTCGCCCTTTATTAAATTCAATACAAAATCATGTTTTTATCGGCTTACAGCTGAACTTGGTCCGGCTGGCTGAGAAATTCCATCTAAATCATAAACAACATTACCGGCTCTTATAGTCATTTCAGTTTGAAATCGTTGAGATCCTTCAATTTTCCCGCCTCTTACAGGCCATCCATATTTTCCGTTAGTGATCTTAAATATCGCAATATCCGCTACAGATCCCTGAGAAAGATTTCCCAATTCTTCACGCTTAATTGCTTGAGCAGGCTTCCACGTGCTTGCCGCGATCACCTCTTTGAGTGGCATTCCGGTTGCCATAAATAAACCCATGATATTTTCCATGCTTTTCATCGGGCCATTCATACTACCTGTATGGAGGTCTGTACTAATGGTATTCGGATAAAAACCTGCCTTAATAGCCGGAACACCCTGATTATACAGGTAACTACCTCCACCAAAACCAATATCAAAGATCACACCTTTTTCTTTGGCCTTGTAAACAAATGGCTTTACTTTACCATTCATGTCCACAATAGATTCTCGTCCATTTGGGCTATCAGTACCATTTCCACCAAAAGCATGGGTATAAATATCTCCTTTACGGAACTTTACATTAAATAATGAATCAAGAGGTAAAAATGGATCTGCAGAACCAAAATCAACCATGATTGGAATATTTGCAAGCCTTCCTGCTTCAAGAGCACGGTCAGTTGGAACCCAGGTACGTCCTCCAAAGTGTGCCAGTTTAACCCCAACAATATCCTTAGGATATTTTTTAGCCATCTCAGCAGTTTTTTGAGGGTCCATTTCATCAATATTGCTCTCACCGGCTCCATCCATTCCTGTTCCAACAATATTCAACATTGCTAATACTCGGGTTTGAGAAGCATCGATAGTCCGCTTTTTATACAATTCAAAATCCCTCCAGCCTGTACAACCCGCATCAACTGCAGTAGTTACTCCGGTCCGGAAAGTAAATCCATCTGCTGGCAATGCTGTTGCTGCATTTTTCAAATAACTACCATCATGCCCCCAGAAAAAATGTACATGAAGATCAATCAAACCTGGAGTAACATATAAACCCTTAGCATCAATAATCTTATCGGCCAAATCAGGATTGATATTTTTAGCTACCAGCGCCACTTTGCCTTCTGATGCAGGAATAGCAACACGGGCAGGAATAGCAGGACGGGCAGGGCGTCCGTTTGCTGCAGGACGCTCAGCCATTGCAGGGCGGGCAGCTTGTGCACGTGTTCCTGAAGTAACTGCAATGTCTATTATTTCATCAATATTGTTTTTCGGATCAATGACATGACCACCTTTAATGATATAACTATAAGGCTTACTTGAAGGATTTGCAGGTTGCTGTGCGCTGGCGTTCAATCCAAATATGACAAGGGCAAAGAATACAAATAGATTTTTTTTCATCGTTTTTTTTGGTTTTTAATATTGAAATATAGAAAAATACTTAACAGCTAACAACATTGAATACAGGCAAACTAAAACATTGGCTCAATAGATTTCCATAAAATCAAGTATTTCAGATCTATAAGTCATTTTAATTTGCCTTGTAACATTAATATGATGAGGTATAAAAGATCAATGATGGCTAAAAAAAGAGACCAAAAACGAATTGGTTTTTCAAATTCGTATTGATTAAAATAAGATCAAAAAAGCGCTATATAAACCCATGCTAAACTTTAATTATAATTTTTAATTTACCAGCACAGCAATTATTTGATTTATCCTTGCATTATTCTATTAAAAAAATATTAAATTCAAGTCTTAAAAAAAAGAAAATATGAAAAAGTACTTAATGCTTCTTGGAGTAGCTTTTTGCTTAACAGCTGCTGCCAATGTAATGGACAAAGGAAAATGGACTGGTTTTATCGGTGATGATCACTGTGGAACAAAAGGCAATAACAAGGAACATGCTGCCTGCGCCAAAAGTTGTGTAAAAGGCGGTAAAATTCCAGTTTTTGTAGTTGCTGACAAAGTTTATTCTATCAGCAATGTTAAATTAGTTGAAAATTTTATTGGCGATGAGGTAACTATTACCGGCACTATCACTAATAATGTTCTAGAAATAGAAACAATCAAAAATAAGAAATAAAGAATATGCTCCCCTAAATTTAGGGGAGCTATACTTATTGCTGAAGGGGATTAACATTCATCTGTTAATCCTTTTTTTATTCCTCTGTATAATTCAACCATATTCTTTAAGCGGGATGTTTTTTATATTTATGTTATAAAGAAACCTATGGTATATCCCCTATTAATGCCTTTGTTTTTAATTTTATAAATAAGAATATAAATCCATGAAAAAATACGCATCACTTTTTATTGCTCTTCTTTTATTCGGCAGCAATACAATTGCTCAGCAATCTCAATCTGCAGAATCAATCAAACCCTATAGCATTATCATTAAGGGAGGCCATGTAATTGACCCAAAAAATAATATTGATGAGGTAATGGATATTGCAATTACTTCGCCACAGGGAAATCAAACAGCGAGGACAAGCGTTCCTGCGATAGAAGGTAAAATTGCTCTGGTAGCAAAGAAAATTGATGCCAATCTGGGCGTAAAAGTGATTGATGCCAAAGGCATGGTTGTAACACCAGGCCTTATTGACCTTCACGTGCATGTTTTTTCAGGAACTAACCTGAAACAAGAGTATATGAATGGCCCAAGTTCAGTTTGGCCTGATGGCTTTACATTCCGATCGGGCGTTACAACAGTTGGCGATGCCGGAAGCTCTGGATGGCGAACTTTTCCTGAATTTAAGAAGAATATCATTGACAGATCACAAACAAGGATTCTTATATTTCTGAATATTGTAGGTGATGGAATGGGCCAGAACCAACAGAATGTGAATGATATGGATCCCAATATGGCGGCTCAAGTTGCTATAGCCAATAAAAAAGATGTGGTAGGTTTTAAATCTGCTCATTTTGGTGCAAATCCATTTATA
>CAMDKO010000158.1 GCA_945901155.1 Pedobacter schmidteae | reverse complement strand
ACATTAAACGCAAGTCCGTGCATAGTTACCCAGCGGCTGCACCTCACACCCATTGCGCAAATCTTTCTAGCACGCTCATTATCCGCATCAAGCCAAACTCCTGTAAACCCTTCATACCTACCACCTTTTATCCCATAATCGGCAAGCGTAAGTATCACAGCCTCCTCCAGAGTACGTAGATACAGATGTATATCCGTAAAAAAATTATCAAGATCGAGAATCGGATATCCTACAAGTTGCCCAGGACCATGATAGGTTATATCACCACCACGATTAATTTTATAATAAGAAGCGTTTTTTCTCTTCAGCCCCGCCTCATCAAGCAGCAAATTTTCAGGCTTACCACTTTTACCGAGTGTATAAACATGCGGGTGTTCAACGAAAATGAGATGATTTTTAACCGGATCAGTGGTGTTGTTATTTCTATTCTGTGTTTTTGCCTGAACCGTTTCCGAAAAAACCTGCTCCTGCCTATCCCAAGCCTGCTGATAATCAAGCAAACCCCAATCCTGAAAAATTACCTTCTTATTCTTCATTATTATCGTCTGAAACAAACCCGATCATATATTCATCAAATTTCTCATAATGAACCTTGAACTCCTTATGAATAGAACCAACGTCCAGATTTGCAGAAAATGATCCATTTCCACTATAATGGAATGGCTTTAAATCAATATTCTCTACAAAACTCACATTCTTTTTTCCATGAAGCTTATAAATAGCCTCCTTTGCGCACCAGCAGACATATAACTGCTCAATCCTTTCTTGTTCCTGGATGAATTCTAGTTCCTTTGCACTTAAAAACTTATTGGCAATACGTTCGATCTTGTCTTTAATCAATTCAATATCAATTCCTACTGCTTTGTTCTTACTCACCATGACTGCGGCATAATCATACGAATGACTAAGAGAAATATAATGAGGAAAATTACTGAGGTATGGCTTGCCGCTTGAGTCAACTCTACAATCAATGTACTGATCAGTGTCCATCATTCTGCGAAGTAAGACACGGGTGCTCAACCAATGCATATTTCTCTTGCCATTGGCCAAACTATCAAGATATGTTTTTTCATGCTCTTTTAACTGCAATTGAGCGAAAAGTTCATCTGCAGATTCTTCAATCTTCCAAATTGCGAAAGATGTAAAAGGGTCAATTTCTTTATGATAAGCAAGAGCCATTTTAAAATATAAAATACCTGTAAAACTATCTCAAATAAATCATAATTTAGTCCAAATCTTAAGCTTATTTATGATACTTTCTGATAAAATTATACTGGAAGAAATTGAAAAAGGGAATATTATCATTGAACCCTTCCAAAAAGATTGTTTAGGCACAAATTCGTATGATGTACATCTGGGCAAATATCTGGCAACGTACAGAAACAGGGTATTAGATTCGAAAGCACATAATGAAATTGATCATTTCGAAATACCAAAAGATGGTTTTGTGCTTCAGCCAAACACACTTTACCTGGGAGTAACCCTAGAATATACGGAAACTCACAGACATGTGCCTTTTCTGGAAGGAAAATCTAGTACCGGCCGCCTAGGAATTGACATTCATGCTACCGCAGGAAAGGGCGATGTAGGGTTTTGCAATACCTGGACTCTGGAAATTTCATGCGCCCAGCCTGTAAAGATTTATGCTGGAATGCCTATTGGTCAATTGATCTACTTTGTTGTTGAAGGAGATATAGAAACCATGTACAATACCAAAGCAAATGCTAAATACAATAATAAAACTACCAAGCCTGTGGAAAGCATGATGTGGAAGAATGCATTCTAAGATCTAACTGTCAAATAATTCGTATATTATACATAGATGAGCCTCGATTTTTTTTAAATTGAGGCTTAGCACTTTAATTATCCGTTGATTCCTGAAACTGTTCATCATGTTTTACCCTGAAGCTCATATCTTTCGAAATTATCTTGCAAACTGTCTCTAAAGAACATTATGAAAAAATACGTTATTCTACTATTTTTTGTCATCGCATCTATACTTGTACTGGGATTTGTCAGAGATGATGAACCCTTAAAAAAAATAATCCAGCAGATTGAAAAATATCGGTTACAGTATCCGCAGGAAAAAATTCACCTTCATATGGATAAGCCATATTATGCAATTGGCGATAATATATGGTTCAAGGCCTATGTAGTAACAGCTGAAAAGAATGAGCTATCAGACTTAAGCAAAATTCTATATGTTGAACTAATCAATGATAAAGATTCTGTGAAGCAATCTATAGCGTTGCCTTTAGAAATGGGGCTTGCCTGGGGTGATTTTTCACTTACCGACTCTTTAAAAGAGGGAAATTATAGGATTAGGGCCTATACTAACTGGATGCGAAATTTTGGTGAAGAATACTTTTTTGACAAAACCTTTACTGTTGGTAATTCTATCGCTAATACCGTAATAACTCAGGCAGATTATACCTACAGTAAAGATGTAAAAGGGCAAAAAGTGATGGCGAGTTTAAACTATGCCGATATGGCTGGTAAGCCTTTGATCAATAAGGAGGTTACTTATCAGGTGGTATTAGATTTCAGAACCATCCTGAAAGGAAAGGGTATAACCGATTCAAAAGGTAACTTACTGGTCAGTTTCGTAAATAATCAACCTTTTATATTGAAATCAGGAAAGATTCTGACTACGATCCGCTTGGATGAGAAAATTAGTGCCAACAAAAATTTTCCTGTTAAATCTACTTCAAACGAAACCGATGTCAAATTTTTTCCTGAAGGCGGCGACATGATCAATGGCATCAGTACACGGGTTGCCTTTAAAGCACTTGGATCTGATGGACTTGGAATTGCTGTGAGCGGTTACATCTCTGACCAAAATAATATCAGGATGAGCGAATTTCAATCGGAACATGCGGGTATGGGTTCTTTTAAAATAAAACCAAGCTCATCAAGCACCTATACTGCATATATCACCTTTAAAGATGGCTCAGAAAAAGCAATTCCTCTGCCTAAAGTTAAAACCCAGGGTTATGTATTAACTGCCGATAATACAGACCCCAATGAACTCAAAATAATAATTTCAACAACAGAACTAGATCAACCAGATTCAGAACTCACACTAGTAGCACAAACAAACGGACAAGTGCAATTTGTATCAAAGAATAAGATGAATAGCCGAACTTTCAACGCATCTATTCCCAAATCACGTTTCCCAACGGGTATTCTTCAGTTAACCCTGTTTTCTCCTAAAAATGAGCCGGTTGCAGAGCGCCTAGTATTCATCAATCACTCTGATTTTCTTAAAATAAATGTAAGTACTGATAAGGCTGAGTTCCAAAAAAGAGAAAAAGTAAAGCTCATGCTGGATGTTAATGATCCTAAAGGTAAACCTACGCTTGGCAGTTTTTCAATTGCAATAGTTGATGAAACAAAAGTTCCGGTTGATGAGGCAAGTGAAACGAGTATTATTTCGAATCTATTACTCAGCTCAGATCTGAAGGGTTTTATTGAACAAGCCAATTACTATTTCACCGATACGAGTGAAGCTAAGGTAAGACAGCTTGATAATCTTTTATTAACACAAGGATGGCGTCGCTTTGAATGGAAAAATATCTTGTCAAATAACTATCCAACATTAGTATATGGACCGGAAAGAAGCATGCAGGTTAGCGGAAAAGTAACTTCACTAAATGGAAAACCTGTTATTGGTGGCAAGGTTACGTTATTTTCATCTTCAGGAACGTCAATTTTGTTAGATACACTAACAGATATGAATGGATTGTTTCGATTTGACAATCTCTATTTTAATGACAGCACAAAATTCATAGTTCAGGCCCGGAATGAAAGAGATAAGAAAAATGTAGAGATATATCTTGACCGAATCCCGGCGCAGCTAGTAACAAAAAATAAGAATGAGGCCATGCTCGAGGTTAATGTAAATAAATCGATGTTTGCCTACCTTAAGAATAGCCGTGCTCAATATGATGATCTTAAAAGAAACGGAATGATTGTTAGGAATATCCTTCTAGATGAGGTTAAGGTAGTAGACACAAAAGTAGAAGCAAAAAACTCATCCAATTTAAATGGAGCAGGTAGAGCCGACGCAATAATTAAGGCTGAACAGCTTCAGAACTGCTTTGATATTGCCCAGTGTATTCAGGGCAGAATTGCAGGAGTCATGGTGATGAATGGTATAGTCTATTCTATGAGAAGCATGAATTCTCTCTCTGGCCCAATTCCGATGCAATTGGTTCTGGATGGGGCCTTTTTGGAACCAGAATTTCTTTCATCCATAAATCCAAACGATGTAGAGACCATTGAAATATTAAAAAGCGGTGCAAATACAGCCATTTACGGAAGCCGGGGTGGAGGCGGAGTACTTATAATAACCACCAAACGAGGAGATAATAATAGAGCTTACAAAAATTACGCTCCGGGAATTGCAGGCTATAATCCAAAAGGTTATTACAAAGGGCGTGAGTTTTACTCACCGAACTATGATAATCCGGAAGTTAATTCAAAGATTGCCGATCTACGGACCACCATTTACTGGAATCCGAATGTGATCAGCGACTCGACCGGAAAAGCAAGTGTGGAGTTCTTTAATTCGGATGGAACCGGA
>CAMDKO010000157.1 GCA_945901155.1 Pedobacter schmidteae | reverse complement strand
AGAGGGCACGATATAGAAGTTGAGGACACTGCAACAGCCATTGTGAAATTTAAGAATAAGTCTTTAGGCGGAATTTATGGCTCCACCGCTTCTTTTCCAGGGCAGTTTCGACGTATAGAAATTACCGGAACTCGTGGAACTGCAATCCTGGTTGAAAATGCTTTTACTGTTTGGCAGTTTGTAGATCAGACGGATGAAGATTCACAAATTTTAAATAGGTTTAAAGAAATTCATGGAGGAGGTGGGGTATCTGATCCATCAGCAATTTCGTACGAATCACATCAAAAAAATATTTTAGCCTTCATCAAATCTATTGAGTCAGGAACCCCTTTTGAGATCGACGGGAATGAAGCCAGGAAAGCGGTTGAAATTGTTTTAGCAATTTATGCATCTGCCAGAGAAGGTAAGGAGTACTCATTTTAATAAGTTAGTGAGTATTAAATTTTACCCGCTTTGTGCTGTTTTAAATGTATAGAAACAAGTTAGTTATAAATCTTTTATATCATTTTTTATATTGAATTTTTATCAGGAATGCTAGTAATTCATAAATCCTTAAATTATATGAAAACCATAAAAAATACTTTACTGATTGTGTTTGCTTTGATTCTTTCGGTCAAGCCCTCGATATCACAAGATAAAAACTTAAAAAATACTTCAGCATCAATGCTTTGCGTTGGTAATTACTGGACCGAAGAACAAGGAAAATCATTTCTCAACCAACAGCGGCAGGAGTATACAACAAGCGCCGCCTGGCAAAATAGAGCCAAGGAAATCAGGGCTCATATTTTGAAAGGTGCGGGGTTAGAAAAATATCCTAAAAAAGGGCCTCTTAAGCCTATTTTTGGCGAAAAACGTGTTTTTGATGGTTATCAGGTACAAAATGTAGCCTTTGAAAGCCTTCCTGGAGTATATGTTACAGGAAGTTTATATACCCCAACAAATGTTAAAGGGGTGCTGCCTGGTATATTAAATACCCACGGGCATTGGACATTACCAGGCGATGTTGGCCGCTACCGTCCGGATGCACAAAGGCGATTTGCATCACTAGCCCGTATGGGGGCTATGGTTTGGGCTTATGATGCGGTTGGCTATGGTCAGATGGAAGAAATTGGCTGGGTGCATAAGCATCCGGAAGCATTAAAATTGCAACTCTGGAACAGCATACGGGGCATTGACTTTCTGATTATGATGGGCGCCGATCCTAAAAAGATTGGGATTACAGGTGCATCAGGCGGAGGAACCCAGACTTTTTTACTAACAGCTGTTGATGATCGTATTGCGGTTTCAGTACCTGTAGTAATGGTTTCCGCACATTTCTTTGGGGGATGTATTTGCGAAAGCGGTATGCCCATTCATAAAAGTCCCGGCTTTCAAACCAATAATGTAGAGATTGCCGCTCTGGCTGCACCGAGGCCTATGTTACTGATCTCGGATGGTGATGATTGGACAAAAAACAATCCGGAGGTTGAATATCCTCATGAAAAATACATTTATAATTTGCTGGGTAAACCCAATAATGTTGAAAATGTGCATCTCCCCAATGATAAACATGGCTATGATGAAAACAAACGTATTGCAGCTTACCCATTCCTGGCTAAACATTTGGGTCTTGATCTTAGTAAAGCCTTGAATAAGGATGGAACGTTAAATGAAAAAATGATTGTAATTGAGGATCAAAAGGCGCTTTATCCCTTTTGTGGAAAGCATCCTTTTCCTGCCAATGGCATCAAAAATAATAATGACGTGGTTTGGAAATAAGTATTAAGATAATCTTAACCATCATATTGTCCAAGTCTTGAATTTAATGATATAACCTAATGAAATTTTTTAGAAGATATAAATACCTATTTCTGATTCCTCTAGCAGGTTTTTTGCAGCAGTGTACTCAATTAAGTAATTTAAAATCAGAAAATAAACAGGCTGATTCAGCGTATTATACCCTTGAAGATTTTAAATCTCTTGATAAAATTGATGCCCATTTTCATATCAATTCTGATGCAGATACAATTTTTGTAAATCAGGCAAAAGTGGATAATTTCCGTATCCTGAATTTGAATGTATACAAGGATAAGGGTAAGCCGATTGAAGAGCAGCAAGAATTTTCAATCAAGATGATCAAAGCTTTTCCAGGCCGCGTTGCCTGGGTAACTGCCTTTTCACTTGAAAATTTTAATAAGGATGGCTGGCAGGAAGAGGCTATTTCCTATATAAAAAATTCAGTATCCAAAGGGGCCATTGGCGTTAAAGTATGGAAGAATATTGGGTTTTTCTTGAAGGATAAAAACGGCAAGCTGGTTATGATTGATAACCCTCGATTTGACCCTATACTCGATTACATGGCTAAAAACCAAATCCCATTAATTGGTCACTTGGGAGAGCATAAAAATTCCTGGTTGCCTTTAGAAAAAATGACTGTAAATGGAAACAGGGACTATGCTCGCGTCCATCCTGATGAGCATATGTACTTGCATCCTGAACGTCCGTCATATGAAGATTACATCAATGCCAGGGATAATATGCTTGCTAAACATCCGGATCTGATATTTATAGGCGCCCACCTCGGAAGTCTGGAATGGAGTGTTGATGAACTAGCAAAACGCCTTGATAAATATCCGAATATGGCTGTAGACATGGCCGAACGTATTTCTCATCTTCAGTATCAGACATTAACTGAATGGCAAAAAGTACATGATTTTTTTATAAAATACCAGGATAGGATCATTTATGGAACCGATCTTAGAAGAGGCGCTATGGACATTGTAAATAATGGAATAACAGATTCTGAAGGAATTAAAAAACATTCGCATGAAGTTTGGTTGCGTCACTGGAAGTTTTTTACTACAGATGAAAAGATGCGTGTACCTAAAGTTGAGGGAGAATTTAGAGGGCTAAAACTATCGCGTGAAGTTGTAAATAAAATTTATCGTAAGAATGCCGAAAAATGGTTTTCCCGAATAAGAAAGTAAAAGATAACTCAACTAAGAATAGAAAGCAACAATAATTAGACAATGATCTGCTCTTCAAAAGATCCTATCCCTTCATAATCTTTAATTCCTAATTAATAATCGTAATTTTGCACTCCAATGGTGCCATTCTGGCTAATTATTAGCTATGGCTTAGTTGTTGTATATTTTGATTTTATTATTTCGCATTCATATGTTAGCACTTTTAAGTAAGCTTTTCGGTAGCAAATCAAACCGTGATATAAAGTTAATTGATCCATTGGTTGAAAAAACCAAAGAAGAATACGCTAAATTATCTGCTTTAAGCAATGATGAATTGAGGCAGAAAACCCTTGATTTTAAACTCCGAATTAAAGAATACCTTGCCCAAATTGATGTAGAGATTGCTGAAGTTAAGGCTAAAGCTGAATCTGAAGATCTTCCGATCAATGAAAAAACCGCATTATACGATCAGTTGGATAAACTTCAAAAGGATCGCGATGCAGAACTTGAAAAAGTGCTAATTGAAATTTTGCCTGAAGCCTTTGCCGTGATGAAGGATACCGCTCGCCGTTTTACTGAAAATAAAACGATTGAGGTAAGTGCAACACAGGCCGACCGTGAACTGGCTGCCCGCAAAAAGAATGTGGTCATTAATGGCGATAAAGCTACGCATCATAATACATGGCTTGCTGCAGGTACCGAAGTAACCTGGAACATGGTTCATTATGATGTGCAGCTGATTGGTGGTGTTGTATTGCACCAGGGAAAGATCGCCGAAATGGCAACTGGTGAGGGTAAAACCCTTGTTGGAACTTTACCAGCCTACCTTAACGCACTATCCGGACAGGGTGTTCATATCGTAACCGTGAATGATTACTTGGCCCGTCGTGACTCCGAATGGAACGGACCGCTATTCGAATTTCATGGTTTAACCGTTGATTGTATCGATAAGCATCAGCCAAATTCTGAAGAAAGACGTAAAGCTTACCTGGCTGATATCACATTTGGTACCAATAATGAATTTGGTTTCGACTACCTGCGTGACAATATGACACTGAACCCAGAAAGTCTGGTTCAGCGTAAATTGCACTTTGCCATGGTGGATGAGGTGGATTCGGTTTTGATCGATGATGCAAGAACGCCATTGATTATTTCTGGTCCGATTCCTCGAGGTGATGAGCATGAATTTTATGATCTGAAACCACGTATTGAGCGATTGGTCACTGCACAGAAAAATTTCATAAATGGTGTTTTAAATGAGGCCAAAAAATCAATTAACGAAGGCCATGGCGGCCCGCAAGAAGGTGGTTTAGCCTTATTAAGAGCTTATCGTGGTTTGCCCAAAAGTAAGGCGCTGATCAAATTTTTGAGTGAGCCTGGCATGAAGCAAGTGCTTACAAAATCGGAGCATCATTACATGGAAAACCAAAACAAGGAGATGCCAAAGGTAGATTCTGAGCTTTTCTTTGTGATTGATGAAAAAAATAACCAGGTTGAATTAACTGAAAAAGGTATCGAATTGATTACCAGTTCTGGTGAAGATCAGAATTTCTTTGTGATGCCTGATGTAGGTACTGAGATTGCTGAGCTCGAAAAATCAAACCTTTCAACAGAACAAAAGGTGGAAACAAAAGATGCGTTGATGCGCGATTTCTCAATTAAATCTGAACGTATACATTCTGTTAATCAGCTGTTAAAAGCGTATACGCTTTTTGAAATTGATGTAGAATACATTGTTGATGAGGGTAAAATTAAACTGGTTGATGAGCAAACAGGCCGTATCATGGATGGACGTCGTTATTCTGATGGATTACATCAGGCAATCGAGGCAAAAGAAAATGTGAAGGTAGAAGATGCCACACAAACCTATGCCACCATCACCCTGCAGAACTTCTTCAGAATGTACCATAAACTTTGTGGTATGACGGGTA
>CAMDKO010000156.1 GCA_945901155.1 Pedobacter schmidteae | reverse complement strand
TCACAAAGACTACGATTTAATTCATCCAGATTATGCACTTCAAGTAATACATTCATCCCTAATGATTTGGCGCACTTTGCAAGCATTTTAATTTCGTTAGGATTTAAAATAGAAGCAATAAGTAGGATGATATCTGCCCCCAGAGCCTTTGCTTCTATGATCTGGAATTCATCCAGCATAAAGTCTTTCCTTAATACAGGAATAGTATTAGCCTTCCTGGCAGCAATAAGATCTCTGTTATTACCTCCAAAAAAACTCTCATCTGTTAAAACAGAAAGTGCAGCTGCTCCTGCTGCTGCATACCCATTTGTAACCTCTTGTACACTCAGTTTATCATTAATAATCCCCTTTGAAGGTGATTTACGTTTAAACTCGGCGATAATACCGGTAAGAGCAGGATTTAAAATAGAATCCCGCAAAGAAAAGCACTCCCTCGTAAAAAACTCACTTTGCTCAAGTTTAAAAAGAGGTATTTCAAACTTTGAAAGTGCTATTTCCTCTCTTTTCTTCTCAACTATCCTATCAAGAATGTTTCCCGGGCCACTCTGTGAAGATTCCATATCGTTTTATTCCTATTAATTTATATTCTGAAATTTAACTCAACCAATTTGTGATCAGCAATTTACCATGCTCAGTAAGTACAGATTCCGGATGAAACTGAACTCCCCTAACATCCAGAGTTTGATGTCTTAAAGCCATAATTACTCCTTCGGTGTCTACAGCAGTTACTTTAATCGCCTCTGGAACTTTGTCATTTCGTACCGCCCATGAATGATAGCGGCCTACATTGAAATTTGTTGGGCAATTAAAGAAAAGCCTTTCCTGATCATCAATAACAGTGATCTCGGTAGCCCTTCCATGAACCGGACGGGTAAGATTATATAACTCACCTCCAAAAACCTCTGCAATTGCCTGCAATCCAAGACAGATGCCAAGTATACTCTTGCTCTCTGAATACGTACGAATCACATCAAGCAATAATCCTGATTCGGATGGAATACCTGGACCAGGTGAAAGAAGTATCTTATCAAAGGCATCGACATCAGCAAGCTGAAACTTATCATTTCGCCAAACGGTAGCTTGATGACCGGTTTCATTCAACAGATGTACCAGGTTAAAGGTAAATGAGTCGTAATTATCTATTACTAATATGTTCATGTATTTATTTTTTCAATTAAAACTAATTTTTATTGAGATCGGAGATCGGAAGTCGGAGGTCGGAGGTCTGATAACCGATAACTGATAACTGACCTTCATATCTCCCCAGCCATCTCCAAAGCCTTCCTTAAAGCCATGATCTTGTTATTTACTTCATTCAACTCACTTTCCGGATCAGAATCTGCAACAATACCTGCCCCTGCCTGATAATGAAGTACATTATTCTGACTCATAAAAGAGCGAATCATAATGGCATGATTAAAGTCGCCGTTAAAACCCATATAGCCAATTGCTCCGCTATAAAAACCGCGTTTTTGCTTTTCAAACCTGTCAATCAGCTGCATTGCCATGTATTTTGGTGCACCGCTAAGGGTTCCTGCCGGATAGGTGTCGCCAACCACGTCAAAAGGGTCAACTGAATCCTGCAATTGCCCAGTTACTTTAGAGACCATATGAATCAAGTGAGAGTAATACTGAATCTCTTTAAAGGATCTTACTTCAACCTGATCACAATGCCTGCTCAAATCATTCCTGGCAAGATCAACCAACATGACATGTTCTGCATTCTCTTTCGCATCCTTTTTCAGATTCTCAGCTAATTCTGCATCTAAAAGATCGTTACCAGTTCTTTTAAATGTCCCGGCAATTGGATAAATAGTTGCCTGATTATTTTTTATTGTGATTTGAGCTTCGGGCGAAGATCCAAAAAGTTTGAAATCACCGTAATCAAAATAAAATAGATAAGGCGATGGGTTGATTGATCGTAAAGAGCGGTAAACATTAAATTCATCCCCTAAAAATGGTTTAGAAAATGCACGCGAAGGAACAATTTGGAACACATCACCGCGATAAACGTGTTTTTTTACCTTTTCAACTAGTTCAATAAATTCTTGATCGGTAAAATTCGATTTCTCCTCCCCGTTTAAACTGAATTTATATTCTGGGAAATTTTTATTCTGTATCAGATACTGAATCTTTTCAAGTCCATCAGGAGCATTCTTATCCATTCGGTGTTCAAGCAGATAAAGTTCATTCTTGAAATGATCTATTATAATGATATATCTGTAAACATGATACTGCATGAGGGGGATATCTCTCCCCTCTGCCGGGCCAGATTGCAGCTTAATATCTTCAAAATGCTCTATGGTTTCGTATGCAAAATATCCGAAAAGGCCGTTTGAGATGAATTTAAAATCAGTATCGGAAGTCGACTCAAACTGTTTCCTAAAGTCAGAAACATGCTTTTTCAAGTCAAGATCGCCTAAGGGATATTGCTCTCTAGTACCATCAGGGAAATAGGTCTCCAGCTTATCCCCATTCAGTATAATGCCGGCTATCGGATCACAGCATACATAACTTAAACTATTTTCCCTGCTGTGATAATCAGAGCTCTCCAGTAAAATACTATTTGGAAAAACATCTCTCAAGCGCAGGTATATGCTTACCGGGGTTGTTGTATCCGCCAGGAGTCTTTTATGAGAGGTGTATAATTTATAATTCTTCATAATAAAATTTTAACTGGTCATATAATTTTCGGGTAATCAGTGACCAAAAAAAACCCGACGATTTATGGCGCCGGGTTATATATTGTTTAGATTTTGCTTGAATATGCTATCCTTTCAAAATACCTGTCGCTTGCGCTACTATTAAGCTTCGCCACCAATTGCCAGTATTTTGTTTCATTTTCATCGTTCACAAAAATATAAAGAAATTTGAGATTGCAAATTTTTTCTCAGAGTTTATCACATCCCCAATAAAGGACGTCCACTTTGAAGAATTGCAACAATAATAACCAAAACTGCCAAACCATAATAAAGAGCAATCGCTCTATGTTTATTTATAGCATCTTTTGCCTTTTTAGAGCGTGAATGGCCCACAGTAATCAAAATAATTGCGAACAGCATCATCGCTGAATGTTCTACCGTCCAATAACGGGTCATCGCATCTTTCATTGCTACAGCCATGTTTGAATAGTTGACCATCGGACTAAAAAAATACAATATCAGGCCTACTAGAAATTGAGTATGTGTAGAGATCATCGCAAAAAGGTTCACTTTACGATTAGTTTCGGAATAAGGTTTCTTACCAAACAAACCAATTATTGCCAATAATAATGCTAGGGCCAATAATAACAAGACGATATAGCGAAGTCCGGAATGAAGGCCTAATAAAGTTGAATACATATCTTTTTTGTTTGATTCAAATTAAAGAAAAAAATATCATTATTAATAATACTAAAATAGTTAACGCGCATCCAGAAATATAGCCTCAGGGCTACTCGTTAGTACAGCAATTGCTGATGGTTTTACGTTTCCATTATCTGCATATTTAAAGGTCAGGATTTTGCGTCCAGCTTTTTCAGCAACATAGATCAGGTCTTTTGTTGTTCTGTCATCCCAGGCAATATCAACAGGATTTCCAAGAAGGGTATTCAGACCTTTAATTGTAGTTGAAGGACTAACTGCTTTACCAACAGCAGTAAATTGTGCAGCTGCATCCTTGATAATATAAATAGCGCCATCTGTATCAAATGCAGTAGAGGTGGCCTCTGCAATATCTGTTAAAAGAAGCACATCACGATCTGCAGAATACGTTATTCCATGTAGCCGGGCAGCTCCGGTAATTGTTATTTTCTTCGTGGGACTAATATTACCTACGGCAAGTTCAGAAATTTCTTCAAACAACTGAACCTCGGCACGCGCCAGATCAATTACAACAAACAGGCGGTTATTATCCAAATGTATTCCCCATGGTTGTCCATTTAGCTTCAATTTTTTAAAAGCTGCCGCGGTACCCGTTAAGGTACTTGCTTTGGTATACACATAAATTGCGCTGTCAATATTGCTGGAAACATATAAAACATCGCGCATTCGGTCATAAGCCATTTCTCTAGCACTCAGAAGACCCTCATCTACAAATGAATTTGCTTGCATCAGGCTACCATCGGTATTTACTTTAAAAGTTCTGATATTTTTATTCTTTCTGCTTACTTGAAAAACAGTTCCAGAAAATGGATTAAAAAGTATTCCATTTGCATCGGGTAATTTTGAATCGAATTTATAAGGAGCTTTAAATACAGTTTGGTCTGCAGGATCAAAAATCATTGTATTTGCTACAGCTGCGTCTGTATCTGCATTTGAAACATATAATCGTGAGACCGTGCTTTGTGGCATCGGTTCATTATCATCTTTTGTACATGCAGACAAAATGAATAATGGAAACAGGTACAAGACCTGAACAATGATTCTCTTTTTCATATTCAGTATCAAAGTTAAGAGTTGAATTGGATAAATACACACCCTTTTTTTTAGCATGTAAATCAAAGCAACAGCGCAGCAAAGGATCATTCAGAAAATGATCGAAGCGCTAGGCAGTTATATAAACGATATGCTGATAAATATGAAAAAAATAGATTGTATCCAGAATTGGCATTTTTCAAATTTGTGATAAATAAATAAGCTCCTGATGGGCAGGAGCTTATCTAAACTAACCAATTATAAACCTGTTGAATAAGGTTTGCTGTAAGGGAAGGAGTCGAACCTTCACGAAGCAGTTATTTCCCTGTTACGGTATTTCCCAGATCTTCGCCACCGAGACGAGGAGGTGTGTCTGCCAAATTTCACCACCTTACAGTGTGTAAGCAATTATTTTCTGATTGCTTAAAACAAATATAATTAAACAAGCTGTTTCTTGCAAATTTATTAATGATTTATTTTAATTTTTATTAATTT
>CAMDKO010000155.1 GCA_945901155.1 Pedobacter schmidteae | reverse complement strand
GTAAACCATCCAAAAGCCCACCACTCAGGCATATATTTAATTTTCGGTCCAATTCCCTTTCCATTTCGGGCAGTTAGTCTGAGCATGCCCTCGGTTTCTGTTTTCACTATTGTGGGTCTGTTTGCTGATTGTGGCTGGAAGGAGGGTGTACTCTTCATTTCTCCCTCCAGATAGCCTAAAACAGCTTCTTTTAAATGTTTTTCCACGATAGGTGTGTAGGGTGAAACAGTTTCTATTTCATATCCTCCATACTTCCATTCTTTTTCTGTAGGCAGATATCCGAGCCAGCCATTCGTATAACCATAGAAGAATGTATAGGGAAACGGAGAACGATCCCGAATCTCGTTTGAGATCTCACAAAATAATTCAACCGGCAAACTCCATATAGCCACATCTTCATTGATCTTCAGGAATCTTGCAGGCAGCAGCACCTGATGGTCTCCATTAGCTAAGGTCTGGGTATATCTCGACAAATCTTTAGGCCAGCTTAAATTGGGCTTTCTCGGGGTTTCTATGATTAGGGATCCTGTAAATAACTTAATATCAGACCGACTGGATACAATTTCTTTATTAGCTGATAGAATCTTGTCTCCTAAGAGTACCTTAAACTGGCTCAGATGTCCTGCTTTAGGATTTGGATAGACACTGTAAATAGGGGCCAGATTACCTGCTGCACCATTGATGAAAAGAAGTGGGACACCTAGTTTTTGTTCTACATATTCAGATACGATTCCGGGAGCATCTCCACTGATCTCAGTTTGAGCAGCGCCAAGCACTGTTCCATGGATCGCATAATTTGCAATTAGTGCAAGCGGACTTCCATCTTCTTTATCGAGACGTATTAAACCAATTTTTCGGTCAACAGCGCCTTCCGGATTTAATCCAAGGGAAGCCTTACCATTTACATCTATCGCACGCCGGTTAATATTTGCTTGCGAAAAACCCCAGCCGACACCCAGTTTAGCTTTGGCCAGTTTATTTTTGGCCTCTGTTATGCCTTTTATCAGGGAGCGTTCCACCAAAGAGGTATATGCTGTATCTACATCATGCTTATAACGATCTCCCATGAATACTTCGGGCAAGCCCGGTACTCCAACCTCAGGAGCGGAGTGCGTGTGTGTTAATGTCCACCAAAAATTTTCGGGATCAATACCCAGATCTTTTTGAAGAATAGCTGCAACATGGTCATATTCGGAAGGAGACATGACACAAATGTCTGTTGACACCAAAAAGAATTGCTTCTCGCCATCATCCATTGCTACGATCCGATGGTAAATACGGTCATTGATCCCGGTTGATTGCCTTGCTGAATATCCCAATAACATTTTCGGTTCATTGGGTGTTATATCTATTTTGACTACAGAGGCCCTGAATACTTTTGACTGAATAGTTTTTATTCCAGTATTTTGTTGTGCATAAGATAATTGCATATTCACTAGGAATAAAATCGGGACAATTAAATTGAATCTGTTGCTAATCATGAAAATTTATTTTAGTGAAAAAAATTTGAATTTATGAATTATTTAGTTTGACTAATCTTATTAGTTTTAACACCAGTTGTATACTTAGTTACAACAACGTGTTTCTTAATTAAGTTTTCAACTAAACTTCCCATCTTATACCCGTGTTCTTGGCAATAATTTTTGAGAAGCCCATGAGTTTCTTTTTTTATTTGAAGCATAGCTTGTTTCATAACTTTATATTTTTTTTAAAAAATTTCATTTTTTTGCATCTGGCTTAAAGGTTAATGGCAACAAATCATGAACGGTTGTTACAATCAGATCCTCAATGCTCTCTTGGAATCGTCCTGGCTGATTGTAAGAGTACATGGAAGACTCGACTTCATAACCACCCTCTTTGATGACTCTTTTTGAAGCAATGTAACAAGGGACATCATTAGAATAAGCATTTACCCATAAACGTCCTGGGGCTAATCCTTTTTTTAGTCTAAGGGAGTAATCTACTACCACTTCACCGGCTAAAAAAACCATTGCCAAATCATTGCCAAATGTCCAGGTAGTAATAGGATAGTTAAGACTTTTTGGAATAGATTCTCCGCGGGCTATTTTATCAAGAGTAAGTTTTGCAAAATAGGCTTTTGCTCCTTTTTCATTGGCTTGTTCTACAAATTCCTGAACAGTTGGAATATGCTGAAAAGGAAGCTGGATTACCTTAGAATGGCCCATAGGAGCGGAGCTTAATGGTTTAAGGTTAGATGCCAGAAGTTTCTGCACTTCGTCAGCAACTTCTCTGCCATGTTGAGCAGCATAATCAAGTTGGAGATTGGTAACCCGCGGTTCAGGATTAGCATCGGCTCCGCAACCTAGAGATACCATGGCAATGGCACCAGGATTTTTTGCCTCAATAAATTTTTGTGCTTCTCCAATCCAATCGCCGTGAATTTTATTAATATCAGGACCGAGTGTAGTACCATGACAGGCATATGAAACCATCACTGCTCTAAGTTTTCCATCGAGGTCAGTTATACGTAAAAGTGGGAGATCGTGATCAACTGGTCCTTCAGGAATGGGTGTCATCCCCACTGATTTACCGTTTACAATCTTGCGGCGGTTCATTGCGAATCCTACTTTGCCTTGACCCCAAGCTACTTTGGCTGGTTTTCGTGCAATTAATGCCTCTAAACTTACTTGCACCAGCTTTTGAGTTAGTGTTTCTAAATACTTGTCGATTCTTCCTATCTCTTCAGGAGGTAATTGACGGGCGAAGTGATTTAACAAATTACCAATTTCAGGGCCTGTATGAGTATGAGAAGCACTAATAACTAAACGTGAAGGATCAATCCCTATTTTATCGGAAAGGCGCCTTGCAACTTCTTTGGTCATATAGTATTGTATACCTATCAGATCTACCGTAATTAGGATAGATGGACCTTCACTATCACTTCCAAAAGCAAGAGCTTTGGCTTTAAGTGGTTGAAGAATACCTTCAGATTCTGACTTTCGACCTCCATAACCTGCTAATAGAATAGGTCCTTCTGGTGTAATGTCAATTGCAGAGACACCAACCAGCATAGTGCCTTTTGCCATTTTCATTTTAGATGGATTGTTTGATTGTGCAACTACAACTTCTGAATAAAAAATACTATTGATAACCAGTAGGGTTAATAAAATACTGGTTAATGATTTCTGGCTAATATGCATGTCTTTGTTTTTAATAGTTTAACTATTGTTTTTTTTGCTTAATTTTTGCGTAAAAAAGCGAGCAGATCTGCCATTTCCTGCTTATTAATCTTCTTTTCAAATCCTGATGGCATTGCGGATGCATTGAGACTTTTTATTGACTTAATATCCTGACGGTTGATGGTTTTATCAAGCTTCCCATTATTTCTAAGAGTTAATGCAGTAGAAGTTTCGCTGGATATGATTCCCTGAGCGAGTTCGCCGTTTTTTAATTCTACTTCCCATAAGTCATAACCACTTGAAATGGAGAGATTTGGATCAAGAATGTTAGCCATAATATCTTCGCGTGTCCAGTTATGAACAGTACCCATATCAGGGCCGAATTCTACACCTATTTTCCCCCTTACTTGATGGCAAATAGCACAATTCTGAATAAAGACCGCATTCCCATTTGTAGCATTTCCTTGAATTTCCAATGCTTTTTTATACTCTTTATTTACTTTTTTACCTTCTTCATCATCTTTGGTAAATAGCTTTCTGGCTCTATTTCTAAGTTTTTCATCCGTATTTTGCATGAGCCCAACACTTCTTCCAAAACTTACACTACTGGCTTGAATTTTATTTGTTTCAATAGCAGTTAATAGTAGCTCAATTCGATCCTGCTTATCTTTACCTAGAAATGTACCAATTGCCGCCTCCCTTATTTCGGGAGTTAGTACTGGCCATTGCTTGATAACATACTCACTAAGGTTAGTAGTTGGAATTTTATTTAAAATTTTTAATGCTGCTAATTGTATTATTGGTTGTTCCTGTGGAACTATTAATTGTTTCAATACCGTTGAATGTGGGCTTGGATCAGTTAAAGCAATGAAATTTATAGATTCAGTCCTGCTTTTATCTGATAAGCTACGATTGGTAGCAATTTTTAAAACTCTTTGAATGGATTTATTTTTTAGTGATTCATCTTTTAACCCAATTACTCTTAGCATTTCTAGTGCAGCTTGCCTAACTTCTAGGGTTGGATGATTGAAAAATGTACTTACCAATAAACTTTGATCTCTATCAAATAAAGAAATAGATTCTGGCAATTTCGACTTTCTGGAATCAAGTCCAAGTGCAAGTCCATCTAGCATAGGTCCTTGCCATGCATTCTGTTTATTTACAACTAATGAAGTTGATTGTTTGATCAGTTTATCAATATCTACTTGACTCCCACTAGTACCAACCATTCTTGTTAATTTTTGAACCAAAGAAGCATATTCAGGAACGTCAGGACGATAATTGTTTAAAACAACTTTCAATAAGGGCGCTATTTGGGATGGGGGAGCTGATAAAGCAGCAATTTGAACCCATTTATCAGTTACATCTTTAAATAAAATTTCATTTCTAACACGAGCTGCTTCGCTGCTATTTATGTATCCTAGTGTTAATAATAATTGAAATCTCACTTTTGTATCACTATCTTTTTGAAGGGTAAGAAGTACTTTAGCTAGCTCAGGTGATTTTGATAAATGCAATTCTGCAAGTTTAATTGCATTTGTACGTACTCCGGGTACTTCATCTCTTAATGCGAGTTCTATTAGTGTGGAGTTAAGTTCTCCTAATCCTTCTAATGTCCATAATGCATGAAGACGACCTAATGGAGATGTTGATTTTTTTACTAATTCAATTAAGGGAGCAACAGCCGATTTATCAGCGCGGTCTACTAAAAGCCGCTGCGCATTTATTCTCCACCAATAGTTTTTATTTTCCAATTGCTTTAC
>CAMDKO010000154.1 GCA_945901155.1 Pedobacter schmidteae | reverse complement strand
CCATCAATAAAATTATGATACGCACCGTTCATAGAAACCGTTTTTCGGAGCGTTAAACTTACTTTATTGGCCTGAATGCCATTCAAGGATTCTCCGTACTGTGTATTCGACTCACGCCCAACAGTATAACTGATGCCTGCCGCTGCCATTAGATCGCCCTCATAGGTGGCGTCAATGAACATTTTGCCAGAGTAGATCTGGCCGCTTTCCATTTGTATAGATGATATTTTTCCGGAAGTTTTTTTAACCCCTGTTTTTCGGTTTAATCGCTGTGAATAAACGAGGGTAATATTTTTCTCCTTACTGAGCATTTCTTTATAGATCTTAAGCGCTGCTGATGGTTCAAAGGTCCACATGGCATCTTCATTTGCTGCAGAAGTTGTTTGTCCGCCATCGCGATACGTTTCCCGCTTTTGCCAGTTCCAGTTCTCAGGTTTTTGGTAATAGCTTTTTACATTCTGATAAAACTCTCTGGATATTCCACCAATAGCCTGCTTATTTCCAATATCTGTCTGTCCTAATCCTCCGGTTGTTAGCCCGCCGATTCTATTCGTTGGCTCTATCAAAACCACTTTTTTACCCAATCTTGAGCTTTGTATTGCCGAAGATATGCCTGCGGATGTACCACCATAGACAACGATGTCAAACGATTGAGTAGTTTGGCTGAGTACCTGCTGGTTGCCCCAGATCAATAAAACTGCGAATAGAATGTTGATTTTTTTGGTGGATACGAGGTTGAATTTGACTGTAAACATGGGTATATGAGGTTATTTTTAAATCTTGGAAATAAAAATAATGAAATATTTGGATTTTTGGCTGTGCTTGGTGTTTTCAACAATTTCTTAATGTCATGACTTGTTCCTACCTCAGGTTTCCTTTAGTTGTTGTTAATCACCAACCACTTATTCACTATCCTAAGCAATCAATATCACCGTCATTTCGAACACGCAAAAAATAATTTTAGGTTAAGCATAGTTTAAGCGTGGAGAAATCTGTTGTGATGAATGGATTATTTTAATTGAAAACAAAGCCTCCTTAGTGATCAGATTTCTCCACCTTTCAATATTCCACTTCAATTGAAAAATAAATAGGTGTTCGAAATGACGCTTTTGTAAACACGGTAGGTATACAAATTAATGCGGATAGGGGGGCACACCTTAATTTCCACAATCGCTCCAGATTATTGCTTAACCCAAACTGGAAAGATATTTATTAGCAGTAGTATACATTGATTTCTTTTTATTATCATCCCATTTGTCGAAGGTTCTCACTAGCATACTAAGTCTCGGATTTTTAAGAAAAAAAGCACGTTGATTGTCTAAAAAATTCCAGAATAAGGCATCCCAAACCTCTTGCCATTCTCCTTTAGGATAATTGCTCATTTTCATCAGATAATTACTACCACTTATATAGGGCTTTGACGACATTAATCCTCCATCGGCAAACTGGCTCATTCCGTAAACATTTGGAACCATTACCCAGTCATACGCATCAATAAAAAGCTCCATAAACCAACGGTAAACTTCATTCGGATCAAATTCACACAAGAGCATAAAGTTTCCCAATACCATTAATCGTTCAATATGATGACAATAGCCAGTTTCTAAAACTTTTTTAATTGTGAGGTCTATTGGCTCAATTCCTGTAGTTCCGTTCCAAAACGATGCGGGTATTTTTCGGGTAAAACCCCAGAAATTTCTTGTTCGTTCTTTAGATCCTTTTAACTCATATACTGATCTAATAAATTCCCTCCAGCCAATAATTTGTCGGATAAAACCTTCTAAAGAGTTTAATGGAATTTCATGCTTACTGGCAAATTGTAAGGCCTCATCAATAACGAATTGTGGCGACAATAAGCCAACGTTCATCATGGGCGTTAAAACACTATGATGTAAAATTAGTTCATCTAAAAGAATGGCATCTTCAAAAGCGCCGAATTCTGAAAATCTTAATTTGAAAAAATCATTCAGCCATTGCTTACTCTCAGAAAAAGTTGACGGATAAATAAAACTGGTAGTTAGTTTTCCATAGTTATCAGGAAAATATTTTTGAGTGTAGGTAATTGCCTCTGTATAAAACTTGTTGGTTTTTAAAAAATCAACTTTGGGCGGAGTTTTCCCTTTGGGATACTTTAAACGATTTTCATCATCAAAGGTCCATTTTTCTCCCAATGGCTTATTTTGTTCCGCTATTAATATGTTTCTACTTACCCGCTGGTGTTTGTAGAAATCGGTATGAAACATCCTTTTTCTATCTGCAAAATATGTGGCTATCTCTTCTGAGGAATTCAAAAACAAGGGCGTTTGGTGCTTTAAAATATCAATCTTGTAATCCTTACATGCCTTGTTAATCCGTTTCTCAAGCCAACAATCACTCGTGTCTATATACGTTAGCGTATCAACTCCTTGTGTTTTTAAATACGGAATCAATTTCCTTACATCTGATAATTCATGGAATGAATCAATGTAAATCACGTTGATCTTTTTTTCTTCTAAATAATTTTCATAAAACTTCATGCTTGCCCTGTGAAAAGCAATTTTCTGTTTGTGGAAATTATAGTGTTTAAAAAACAAGTATTCCTCCACTAAATAGATAGTATCGCAAGTTGAAGTAATTACATTTTGTTCAAATAACTGATGTGGGAATAAAATGCCTGTATTCATATGTTGTTTTTATACCTTTTACTGTAGGTAATAATATTTAAAATCTTTTGACAATATTCTTGTTTTTTAAATTGAACTAGCCATGCCAGTTAGATAAAAATTACAATCAAGAAAGCTCTTTTTTTCAATCTAATATTTGTGTTATTCTTTCTTTTTGGATTTTAGTCTATTGGAAGTATTCACATGTTTTTTTAATATTCTGTCTCCTTCTTTTTTTACTTCGTCAGTTTTTCTAAAACTCCAAACAACTTCACTTGCTGCTTTTCGGCTTTCCTCAATATCTACAATAGGTTTCGGATAATCTTTGCCAATCTGGATGTTATAAAGATATTGTTCCATCAAACTCATTTTCCATGGTTCGTGTATTAATGCTGTAGGAACTTTTTTCAATTCAGGAATCCATGCCCTGATAAAAACACCCTCTTCGTCATGTTCCTCCGAGTTTTTGATGGGATTGTATATGCGAATAGTATTGATGCCTGTAACACCTGATTGCATTTGCAATTGTGGATAATGTATTCCAGGTTCATAGTCTAAAAATTGTCTGGCTAAAAAATGTAATTCCCGCCAATCTTGCCATAAATTGAACACAAAGAAGGATACAACCATGGCCCGCATTCTAAAGTTTAAATATCCTGTTGCCACTAAACAACGCATACAAGCATCTATTATGGGAACACCCGTTTGTCCGCTTTGCCATGCCTGGATATATATATCATTTTTGGGTTTCACTAAGGTATCATAGGCCTTGTTTACGTTTTCAAATTCCATTCGGCACTCATCTTCAAATTTTTGCATGAAATGACAATGCCAGTGCAAACGCGAAACAAAATTTGAAAGGGCTCTTTTGTTAATGGATTTAGTATAGTGCTGCATGGTAAACTGATAGACCATGCGCATACTAATATTGCCATAACTGAGATAAGGTGAAATTCTGCTGCAGCCTTTGCGACTTAATTCAGGTTTTGATATATGTATGGAATAATTGGTGTATCGTTCTTTTAAGAAACTTTGTAAATATCTCCATGCAAATGACTCGCCGCCTGTTTGGAATGATTTATTATTAGTGGTGATTTCAGTATTTAATTCAGGCCCCTTAATAGTTTGGTAATAAGCCGAATCCAATACTAAAAAATTCCATTGGTTTTCGGCTATGAGTTTTGGAGATTCCTCCATCTTTTGTTTCCAAAGTTTCTCCCATTCTTTCCTGGACTTTAATTTTCTAACCACCCCATTGTGCTGATATTCGTTCCACTCAATTGATTGATCCGAGCAAAATTGTTTGATGCGAAGATCTCTGTCGTAGCTTACTTTATTTCCAATCTCTTGGTGTGAAAAGATAGATTTAATGCGGTATTGGTTTGCTATGTGTTGAAAAACTTGGTCAGCCTCTTCATGAAAAATAGCAATCTTAGCATTTAAGTCGGCAAGCTTAGTTTGCATTTCCTGTAAAGACTGATAAATAAAGCGCCAATGCCGAACATCGCTGTCTTCAAAGTTTATTAAAGAGGGTTCAAAACAATAGATAAGCAAAATTGGCAAGCTTTGTTTTTGAGCATAAAAAAGTGCTTCATGGTCTGTAAAACGCAAATCTCTTTTAAACCAAACAATGGCAATTTCTTTCTTCAATTTATTTTTAGGGCACTATTTTAATTGAAATCAAATTTAGTGTTTTCAATGAGTGCTGGCTTATTTCAATTGAAACATTTAGGTCATATTGCTTGCCTCTTAATTTGTCAGGGATTTCTTATGGTTAAATTACTGCTTGGTAAAAACCATACAGTGCTGCCATGGAAGATTATCTATGTTTTTATCAAATGTAAAACCTGCTGCTTTTAATTCTTTAATGGCCTGCGCTTCACTCATTTTATGAATGGTTTTAATGGGTACAGTTGAATCTTCGGACCTAAACTCTACAAGCACTAATTTACCACCAGGTTTTAATGCAGATCGCATTGATAAAGCCATTTCATAAGGATAAGAAAATTCGTGGTATACGTCTACTAACAACATCATGTCAATGGTGTTTTCTGGCAAAGAAACTTTTTGTTCTGTACTCAACACAGGTACTATACGTGACAATTTTTTCTGCTTGATTCTTTCGTTTAAGTAAGCAATCATTTCTGGCTCAACGTCTACTGCAAAAACTTTACCAGTTCCTACCATTTTTGAAAGTAATGCACTATGGTAGCCACTACCCGCTCCTATATCAGCAATAAACATACCTGGTTTTACGGCTAAATTTTTTAATA
>CAMDKO010000153.1 GCA_945901155.1 Pedobacter schmidteae | reverse complement strand
ACCATCAGGCCTGCCTCCTTAAAAGATAAAGTTAAAATTGCGGCCAAAGCCGGTTATGATGCTATCGAACCTTGGGATGGTGAATTGCAGAAGTTTGAAGCAGAAGGCGGTAATCTAAAAGATCTGGGAAAAGAAATTAAAGATCTGGGTCTGTTTGTTCCCAGTGTGATTGGGCTTTGGAATGCTTTGCCTCCTACCAAAGAGTTATGGGATGCCTCTCTTAAAGATACCCGTAACAGGATGCGTATGGCGGCTGCTATTGGCGCAGAGCATATCCAGACCATACCCAATACAGTAGGCGAAAATTACAGTCAGAAGTGGATCGCAGATCGTTACAGAGACATCTTAGAAATAGGAATAAACGAATTTAATATTCTCCCTGCACTGGTATTTGTTAAATACTTCCCGGTCAAAACTTTAGGTCAGGCTACAGGTATAGCCATGGATGCCAATCACCCGCGTGCCATGATTATTCCAGATGTTTATCATATGTATATTAGTGAGGGCGGATTTGAAGCAATCAAAATGCTAAGAGGAGAGTCAATTGCTATTTTTCAGTTCAACGATGCTCCGGCTTCGCCTGCTTTGGCAGAGCTTAAAGATGAGCATCGGGTTTACCCAGGTGATGGTATTTTGCCATTGGAACAGATTTTCAAAGACCTTAAGGGAACTGGTTTCAAAGGATGTATATCATTGGAAATGTACAATCCGATGTACTGGAAAGGCGACTTACAAAATGTAGCGGAGACTGGGCTTAGAAAAACACTGGAAATTTTGAAGAAAGCGGGAGTTTAAGAGACAGGTTCAAAAAACCCGATATTAAATTTAATTTTCTTTATCCGTCATGCTGTCCCATTTTAGGACGATACAATCAACTAATTTCAGCCAAACCCATTTTAGGACGATGCAAGGCATTAATTTTCTGTAGGCTTAAGCGGATATAAAAGTCTGAGGGCATTAAAAACTGCCTGGTGTGTAATTGTAGCATGGTCTTCTTGAGGCAAATAATCAAAATAAACCTGTACGTTTTTACTTTTTGTACCCTTAATTTTTTCAGCAAGTAAATTTGCATCCACTTCCATTACATGAGGAATGTCACTGGGTGCAAGTCCCTCTTTCCCAACCCCGATATAGACCGCTGTTTTTTGTAGAAAATTTTCTTGAAATATTTCTGAAGTAGCATTTAGCAATGAGCCATTATCCCACCATAAACTCGGACTTATAATAATATATTGATTGAATAATGAAGGTTTCTTGAATAGAATTTCGGTGGCTAATAATCCACCTAATGATTGCCCAATAATCATTTTTGAATCATTAGTCCTAAATTTTTGATTGATATAGGGTTGTAATTCCTTCTCAATAAAAGTGATGAATTGATCAGATTTACCAGACGAAGGGTATCTTTTCAAGTCTTTTTCAATACGTGTTGGATAGGTAAAATCTCGTTTACGGTCAATATTGGCAATTCCAACAATAATAGATTTTGGAACCCGATTGATCCATGAAAAATTATTGAATTGTATCAATCCGGCTACGTGAATAAAATCTTCATCCGCCGAACCATCTAGCAGATAGATTACGGGATAGATGTTCTTTTCATCTTTCTGGTACCCATCTGGCAGGTAAATATTCAGGATCCTATTTTCTCCTAATTCTTTTGAAAAGATCTCATCTATCTGTCCCAATATAAATGGCTTGCTATTGCCTTCAGGTTTCGACTGTGCAAATAGGGTAGTAGAGAAAATTAATAGGATGAAGGATAGCCAGATTCTCATGAATAGGGTTTTTGGAAATGAAATTTTTAATACTGGAAGGAATGATCTTTCATTCTCCAGATTTCAAATTTACCATTCCTGTGCAATGTATTTGCACTGGATAGTTGTAATTCATGTTTAAAAAGCAAGGCCCGGGTTTAAGACAGAATATCTTTAACCCGGGCCTATTATATAGTATTAATTTTTAATCTACGTAAGCAATACAATCTACCTGTACTAGAATGCCATCGCGACCCATTTGATCGACACCGCTGCCAGTATAAGAACGTACCGGCGCAGGATCAGGGAAAAATCCGCGGTAACCTTCATTCAGTAATGCAATATTTTTGTTGGGTTCGGCAACGGTCATATGTACTTTTAATACATTGGCCATCGATGAACCTGCATCTTCAAGTACCTCTTTCATAGTTGTTAAGGCGCTTTGAATTTGCACTTTAATATCTCCTGGTTCAGCCCTCCGTTCGGCATACCAACCTCCAATGCCAGATACAAACAAAAGGTGGCCTGAGCGAATACATCCTGAGAGAATTGCTGCAGGTGCAGCAGGTTTTGTTCCATTTGCAGGAGCTGAAACTGTAGGATTGGTGTTACCACCACTATTACTTTTGCGGATCACTTGTTTCTTAGGCGTCCATGGATCTTTTTTAGATTTTTTCTGAGCATTAGCTTCAGTAGGGATTGCTGCTGCAGCTCCCGCTAGCGGAAGCAGAGAAAGGCTTTTTAATACATTTCTACGATTCATATGATATATTTTCTAGGTTCTTGTTAAAATTAAGGTTCGTTTTTAATCTACGTAGGCAATACAACTGACTTGGCAGAGGATGCCATCTCTACCCATTTGACTTGTTTTGGATCCGCTATAAGAACGTACAGGCGGATTTTCGGGAAAGAATTCACTGTAGGCTTCATTCAATGCTGGGATATTTTTGTTGGGTTCGGCCACGGTCATCTGAATTTTCAGGACGTTTGACATAGAAGAGCCAGCGCCTTCCAGAATTCCTTTCATGGTGCTTAGAACACTTCTAATCTGGACTTTAATATCTCCAGGTTCAGCCCTCTGGTTGGCGTACCAGCCACCAATACCTCCGATAAATATCATGTGCCCTGAGCGAAGGCAGGATCCAGCGGGAGTTTTAATGAGTTCTTTCTTTGGTAGCCATTCATCAACTGCCGAATTTTTGGCTTCTGTTTCTTCTGTAAGTGTCTGATTAGCAATGGCATTAACTGCAACTCCTGCTAAAGGCAGAATGCTTAGGCCTTTAAGTATTTCTCTTCGTTTCATTGTTAATGTTGTTATATCTAAATATATATAATTGTAGGGAATAAATATGGCCCCAGCAGATCATTTTGATTCAGGAATTACTATCCTGAGCTTTTTGGCTAAAATCATTACTTCCTTCATTATGGCAGGTTCAATGGATTCCTTCCATTTTGCAGGCATTCCAAAGGCCATTTGTGAAGTATGACCTTCATAACCCCCCTCACGTACTATTTCTGCCGTCGGAATATAAGCCATTACATCGTTCGAATATCCCATGACAAACAAATCAGGGCCAAAGATCTTTTTAAGGTTGATGGCATAATCTACAACCGGCTCACCACCAAGGGCTACCAAAGACTGATTGCCAAGTTGCCAGAACTGAACAGGATAGGGGTATGTACTAATGAAGGTTTCGCCCTTATCAGTTTTTTTAATCATATTCAGCGCCCAGTTTTTGATGTAACTGGTTTCTTTGGCAGCGATGGCCAAAAGTTCTTCTTTGCTTGCTGCCTTTTCTAGCTCAAGCTTAACCTCTGAATAGGCGGTACTCAGTTTGGGTTCAAGAAGGTTCATGTCTCCTTCCAACACAGCATCTACCGCAAGGGCAAGTTCCTTTCCATATTGTGTGGCTAATGGAACAGTTTTTCTGGGTAATGCATTTTGGTTGCCACCACAGCCCTGGAAAAACATCGCTGTAGCACCGGGGTGTGCTTTTTCTAGGGCAATCTGTGCATATCCGGCATAATCGCCCGACCATTCATTGCCATGTAAAACGGTATTGTGGCAGGCATATCCAAATACTAAGGCAATAATCTTTCCTTTTTTGTCGCTCAGCTTGATAACCGGCACGGCATAGTCGCTCGGGCCTTTCAGATCAGTTTGAGCGTTAATAGTGCTTTCAATATTATTGCGTCTGTTAACCGCAAACCGAGCAATACCGTTTTGTGAAGAGATATCTACAGGTTTCATGGAAGCTAGTGCTTTTCTGACCACAGATTCAATCTTTATTTCTAAGGTTTTGGTATAGCTTGTTATTTTTAATTTTTGCTGATCGTCAAGCGGATACAGATCCCAAAGAGCATCAACCAATACCGGACCAGAATGCGTATGCGAGGTATTGAAAATAATCTGACTTCTTGATAATTTAAATTTTCTTTCTATTCGGTTCCTGATAGAGTCAGAAATGCTTTTGGGAATGCCCGAGAGATCAGATGTAAGAAGTACTGCCTGTTTTCCGGAAGCATCTTCAATGGCCAGGGCTTTAACCCAAAGGTCATGAAGTTTTCCGCTTGCCGGACTTGTGCGATGGGCAAACCCAGCCATCCAAATAGATTGTTCGGGTGTGATGATCACACTGGCAACACCTGCTTTCCAGGTTCCTCTCTCATTATTCTTATCTGCACGTGCGGGATTGGATAAAATGAACGTAGAAAAAATGACTATTAAAGATAAAAAATATTTCATCAGGTGATTTTACAGAAAGTGGAATTTAAATTGATTGATCATTTATTTTTTATTGAAGCACCTGCTTATTTTTCAGCAAATTAGCTTCCAATTCTTTGTAAGGAATATCCTGAATGGCATAATTATTATCAATCGCCATGGATGCGGCAATCGCTGCCGATTGTCCTAAAACCATGAAAACAGGCTCCATCCGGATCGATCCAAAGGCAATATGCGTAGCAGAGATACAAACCGGAACAAAGAGGTTACTGGCTTCCGATTTTTTAGGCACAATGCTACGGTAACTTACCGGAAAGGGACTAGCTACATGTGCTTCCACATTGCCTTCATTTTTAACATAGCCATTCACATCAACGTATCGCTGAATGTTGTGAGAGTCCATTCCGTATGCGCCCATGCCAACAGGATCTTGAACCACCTCAAACTTTTCACAGTTTTTTTGACT
>CAMDKO010000152.1 GCA_945901155.1 Pedobacter schmidteae | reverse complement strand
TATTTTAATAAACAGACTACCAATTTAACTGGCGAGAACTATATCAATATGTATACAGTGTCTCAGGCAAACGTTGTAAAAGAGGCGCAGTCTATAAACTTTGCCAATTATAATTTTTCTATTCCGGCTAGTTCACGCAAAACAATTAGCACCGATTATACCTTTACTAAAGCAGTAACCGTAATTACACTTACCTCGCATTTTCACAAGTTGGGTGAGAAATTTCAAATTAAAATTCTGGGTGGAACAAGAAATGGAGAGGTCGTTTATGAAAATACAGATTGGGAGCACCCCTTAGTAATCAACCTTGCCACACCCATTCAGCTGAAAGCAGGCGAAGGATTGACCAGTGTGGTGACCTATAACAATATCACTAAAAAAATAGTGAATTTCGGATTAACCAGTGAGGACGAAATGAATATTATTTTTGGATATTACTATTAAACATTTAGTGCAATTGAAATGCGTTATTATTAGGGCACTGTCTTTATTTGTATCCAAATAATTACTAATCGTGGATAATAGATGAACCTATCTTTTTTTTGCTGGAGCATAGGTTAATTCCCCATTTAATAGCGTATCAATGGAAATATTTCCCAAAGGTTCTCCATTTACAAAAGTGTCAAGTTCATCACTATCATCACCAATAATTAAAGAATTATAACTTATTCCTAAAGGGTTATTATCTAGGTTAGTTTGGAAAGTTAGTCTTTCCTCTTGGGTAAGATCAGAAAACCACCAATCATAAAGGTTTAACATACCCAATAAGCCCCTATTCATATTTTAACTTCAATAAGTTTCATGCCTAAAAGAAGTCTATAAGATTGAGGGTTACTTCGCCGGAACACTCTTTTTAAAGTACATTCTAGAAATGAAGATGCCATTGTCGTCCTGTTTACCTGCATAGCTTTCTACCGCACTAGTGACATAAGCTAAAGTATAACCTTCAGATTCCAACTCCATGATACGCGCAGCGATCATTGCATCATTTGAAGCAATATTCTGAAAATTAATTCCTGTGGCGCTGAAAAAATTGAGAAGTTTAGCTTCATCAAATTTATCCACTTTCAATTCTTTTCTGCTTATTGTACGCTGGGATGATTGTTTGCCATTGACGCGACTGGTTCTAAAATCTTCTGTATTGACATCAGTCATGTTTTCGATCATCCTGGATCTACCTAGCCCCATGGGTATGATAGATTCAACAACAGTTACAATTCTCCATTCGCTGAAGTTTTGTGCTTTAACTTCCTGAGCTTGAGCAGCCAGGGCACCTAGCAATAGGGCAGAAACCAATAATAATCTCATCTTAATACATTTAAATGGTATAATTAATTTACAATTTTAAGTATAATTCAATAATTTTTTATTTTTAATCAATAATTTTTTTATTGACGAATATCTTGCAATTTCCGCTGTGCTGAATGTGATGAGTATAAAATGCCCTGATTAGTTTTGCATTTTACCAATTCGCACCAGGATTCTTAGCTTCTTTTAGCATGAGTAAATCCGCATAAAATTTGTCTAAAATTTCAAATGCAACTTTATTCCGAGTTCTAATATCGTTTTTGTTGGTAAATGAAAATTCCCCATCATAAATGATGAAATTTCCTTTTGCAGTCGTCACGGAATTACCTACTATCCTGTTATTCTCTTAGGTCCAATTTAGCCCTGGTCAGCTGCTCCCCAGCAGAGCTCACTTCCGTTTCGTTTCAATTGCACGATGCAAATTTCAGTTCAATGGAAGTCCTGAATCTTTTAACTTTTTTTCAACTATTTCAAAATTAGGACATTCCCTTATCTCTGCAGCAGTATATTTTTTTTCTGCTACTTCAGCAATCTCTTTTAATTTCTCTTTTAAAACTTCACGCTCAGCCCAGAGCTTTTCTTCTTTCTCTTTTATTCTCTTCTGATATATTTCTAATTCTTCTTTTTCAGAATCAAAGTCATCTTCCTTTATTTCTTTATCATATTTTTCCTCCCATTTTATACCAGCATCGGCAACTTTAATCAACGCATTTACAATGTCGCAGGCAGTTTTCAAATCAGAAAGCTTTATATCTTCTGCCTTTTGTGTGCAACTTAGCATTGTCATCGAAGCAAAAGAGAATGCTATGATAACCATCATTACTTTTTTCATTTTTTTTAATATTTAATTTCATCCTAACTTAAGGCTTTTCAGATACTCCCTCCGAACTAACCTCATCGGAGCAGGCCGTTTTTTTAAGTGGTAACTGGTCCCCACTCGTATCCGCTTTATGTTGACTATATGCCTTCAACCTAAAGTGTCAATTCACCCCAACCAGCACGATATTGACGCTTAACGAATTGATTTGCAGCATCGAAGTTGGTCACACGCATATTTTGGTTATCCCAAAGTAATTTAGTGTTTGAACCTGGATAATGCATTCCGTTTCCTGTTTTACGAGCAAAAGGCATGTCAGCCACACGTATAGCCAAGTTAGCCATCAAAATAGCCTCAGTTAAAGGACCCGCTAAATCAAATGGAGAACTTAATTGTTTTTTACCATAACCAGCAATCGCACCTTCCACCCATTGAGCATAATGTCCATCCGCACTACCAGGAACACGCTCTAATTTGAGAGGTACTTTCACTTCTTGATTTCTAGATAAAGGTAATAAACGAGGATTAGCCGCATATTCGCTAGCCATCATTTTTCCTTTGGTACCAATAAACAAGATGCCCGAATTTCCATCACCAAACATCTCGTCAGGTCCTAATTCTTCAGGACGCTCTGGCTTAATTCCACCATCCATCCAGTGCATCGTTACAGGTCCTTTTGTACGATCTGTTTTAGGGAAAGTCAAAGTTGCATGACTTGATGGAGGGCAAGAGTCTAAGAATACCCCTCTTTTCCCAAAAGCGGTAAATACACTACTTACACTCGCTTGAACATCTGAAGCATACTTCAATCCTAAGACACGGAAAGGAGCTTCCATTAAGTGGCAACCTAAATCACCCAAAGCGCCTGTACCATAATCCCACCATCCACGCCATGAGCCTGGAATCAAGTTTTCAACATAATCTTTTTGAGGAGCAGTACCTAACCATAAATCCCAGTCTAATTCAGCTGGAACAGCAGGCTTAGTAGAAGGCCAAGGAATACCTTGTGGCCAAATAGGTCTGTTGGTCCAAATCTGAACCGTATGAACATCACCAATAATGTCTGCATCATACCATTCTACCAATTGGCGCACTCCGTCTCCAGAGCTGCCTTGGTTACCCATTTGAGTAACTACTTTATATTTTGCTGCAGCTTGGGTCAGCATACGAGCCTCAAAAATATCGTGAGTCATTGGTTTTTGCACGTAAACGTGCTTGCCCAATTGCATCGCAGCCATGGCTTGAACTGCATGGTTATGATCTGGTGTAGAAACAGAAACGGCATCGAAATTCTTCGATTCCACATCCATCATTTTACGCCAATCCTTGTAATATTTTGCTTTTGGATAAGCAGCAATTGAACCTTTAGCCATGCGATCATCCACATCACATAAATAACCAATATCCGCTTTACCACTATCGTAGAAGTATTTTAAATCTGATTTACCTTTACCACCAACTCCGATACCAGCTACCACTAATTTATCGCTAGGAGCTAAAAAACCTTTACCGCCTAATACGTGACGAGGTACAATCATGAATCCTGCCGAAGCTATGGAGGCTGATTTCAAAAACTCCCGACGGGATTCCAATATTTTTTTCTTTTTCATTAGGTTTATAATCTGAACATTAAAGCTAAATAAAAAATTGTAATTTTTAAACCTGTAAATCGCCATCAAAAAATATTCTGATTTAGATCAAAACTAAGGGAGTGTTTTTCAAACTAAGTGCTCTTAAATAACTGATTATCTTCCATATATTTAATGATTAATTGAATGAATAAGACATCATACATTTGACACTTATGAAATTTATCCTATTGTTTATGACGCTAAGCTTGTTTGTTCAAACAAATACCAATGAGATTTATAAATTCACAACATTAACAAAAGTGAATGAGTGGCGAATTGTAAACGATGGTGTGATGGGTGGTATCTCAAAAAGTTCCTTGCTCTTAAATGATTTGGGAAACGGGCAATTTATGGGTCATGTTTCATTGGCAAACAATGGAGGATTTGCCTCAATACAATTGAATAAGACAATCAAATTAGTGGATGAAAAAAAGTTTATCCTATTGCGTATAAAAGGAGATGGTAAGGCGTATGAATTTCGTTTAAAAAGTCAAATTTATGGGCAGGAGTCTTATGTCTACCCATTTATAACAACTGGAGAGTGGGAAACTATTAAGTTGCCAATCAGTGAATTTTATCCCCAATTTTTTGGGCGTAAATTAAATAAACCCAATTTTAATTTTAAAAGTATTGAGCAATTGAGTTTTTTGATAGCCAATAAGCAAGAAGAAGATTTCAGGTTACTCATTGATTGGATAGGTTTAGAGTAAATGGGATTATCAATAATATCTGTAATCAAAACAACGCAACGCTCGCAAATATCTTTTGAATGGATCTGAAAATACAATTATCTGCTTCCATTAATTCTCGTTTTGGTTACATGATTGACTTTTAAATCTAAATCTATGCGTACATTAAAACCCTGTATACTGCTTTTTACTTTTCTATCGCTCGCTATGTTTTCATTGGGTCAAGATCGTTATACAATAAAGACTGGAGACCCAAATGGTATTAAAAAATGGTACATGGGCAGACAAATTGCACAAGTAATGAGTCATTATGGAATAGATTGGCTTGAAAGGGAAGAAAGAGAAAGAGAAGAAAATACAACTCTATTATTAAAAAATTTAGCCGTAAAACCAGGTATGTTTATTGCTGATATAGGAGCGGGTAGTGGCTACCATAGTGCATTACTTTCAAAAATGGTAGGAACTGGTAAAGTTTTTGCAGTAGACGTTGAGCCAGAAATGATTGCTTACTTAAAC
>CAMDKO010000151.1 GCA_945901155.1 Pedobacter schmidteae | reverse complement strand
AAATACATTACAACTAACAATCTAATGGTAAAATATTGAAATCAAAGTCTCAAGTGCAGCATCAACCAAAGATTCGCCACCTCCTGATCTATACCGCGCACTATTAACTTCATATTGACCTTCAGGGAATGCTTTTTTATTTGGTATATAGCTTAATGTTCCATTACCGGATTGTTCACTCACAATTGTAAATGGAAAAGGTGAGTTTAGTTTTATACCAAGACCCAGTTCTACAAAAGCATCTCCAGGAAAGCCAACCAGAGCCATTTGATCGCCAAAAGCTATTACAGAAACTTCAGATTCAAGTGCTGAACCATCAACTGTTAGCGGTACTGTTGTAGTTGAGTTATGCCTCGTATAAAGTCCCCCTTGATATTTTACCAGATCAAGAATTCTCCATGCACTAACTACATCAGCAAATCCGGAGCCTTTTGGGTTTCCAAATTTTGAGATCACATCCTTTGCCCAAATCATTTCAAGCTTTTCAACAACTTTAAAAACCGGTAAATTAACCGCTTGTATTGTAGCTTTTAAGGATGTAATTGAAATTGGACGCAATGAATTGAGGGCATTAAGAACCCGGTCAGCCAGAATAGTTCCAATACGTTCTGACTCATCAAATCCGCTTAACTGATTAGAATTTGAAACATCAATATGATTGATATTTCCCGAAGTTCCATTTGTAAAAACGGTCACTACTTCTTCGCCTTTTACCTTCCCAATCAAATTTGACATCACGCCGGGAAAATCTGATGAGAAATTATTGCCTCCAACAACTGCAACATGCAGAGCGAAATTAACCAAAATAGCTACCGGCTTCTTATCAAGAGATTCGAAATAGACCATTGACAATGAAGGGTCAATTGGCCCTGCAGGCCTCACTATATTGGGGTTCAATTTTCCGGGATTCGTTTTGAAAGTGCCGTCTTTCATCAAAAAGCGTCGATTGAAACTGATGGAGGTCTCTTGTACATTTCCTATTGAAACATGAACCGGCTGAATTTTTGAAATTGCCGATTCTACACTCTCCAAAATAAGTTCAGGCATCTTATGAGTATATTCCTGACTTTTTAACTTTGCTGAGCCTCCCACAACATCCCAAAAAAGTGGGTTCATTTGCGGTCCTGCATGTAGATGAGTAGCATTCAGGATAATATTGTTTACTGCAATCCCTGTTTGTTTATGAATTAATGCCCTGCTCGTCATCACCAGCAAGTGTGGCAAACTGATTACATCAAGGGTAATAAATGCAACCCTTTGTCCAGCCTGTTCAAAAACCAATGTTTTAATGTAAAGCTCATCATGCACCCCTTCAGAGACTCTGATGCCATAAGAGTCTCCAATTATGCTTCCCTTAGGAGGAGTCATCCCGGTTTTTGCGGCACCAAGCTTAAATTCACCAGTCTGAAATGATGAACTTGCAGATAACAGTATCGATTTCATCAACAGAAGCAAGAAGAAAGTAGATGAAATAAGATATTTTTTTGTCATTTGAACCGGTTTAAAATGTCTTTACATCTGATAGTTTTGATTAATTATTTATTTCGCTGAGGTCGGTGTTGTCACCGAACCACTAGCTCTCTGGTCGGCGAAAACACCGACTAGAGTAGCAGGATTTTTCTCTCGCAAAGACGCTAAGACGCAAAGCTTTACAATTTATTCACTTGCGTCTCTGCGTCTTTGCGAGACCATTTTTTAAACCGAAATCCCTTGCAACACGGTAGTAGTGTCAATTCGAGGCTTGCGCTTTATCATTGCGAACATAGCTTTTTGTCATTGCGAGCACAGCGAAGCAATCTCCAATGACCCTATTACTTCAATTCCGGCGGTAGGTTACCATATGCCCACGGTGCTTTAAATGGTGGCGGTGGCGGTGGCAACGGCACTTTACCGGGTATCATTTGATTGGCCAATTCAATACCTGTATTGGCAAACTGTCTTCCGGCAGAAACCTCCAGGTTACTGTATGAAGTAAGACGGGTTTCATAACCCCCACCATTAGGGCCTAATGCTTCTTCAGTAGGAACATAACCTGTTATACCATTGGCGAGTTCAACCACAAAAGTGAATGGGAATTTGCTTCCTGCCTTGATGTCCAATTGGTACTGAACAAAATATTCTGCAGGATTAGATACAAATACCATCGGGCCAACCTGTATGGCTTGTACTTCAACTTCCACTAATGGCCTGGCTTTTATGATTGCATCCAATACAAGAATCTCTTTTGCAAAAATCCATTCAGTAGTACCCGATATCTCGGGACCTGCTTTTACCAGTTCCATTGCCTTCTGAACTTTCTCAGGAGTTGGGATACGACGCTTAACCGTCCATACCCGCTGCCTGCTATCAAGCGGAATTTCACTCCCTGCACCACGGCGAATTAAAAGGAGGGTTTTATAAGCCTCTGCACCCACGCGGCCTCCAACGATATCCCACCATTCTTCTGCCCCCGGATTTTGAAATTTAGTCAGGTTATCAACCTGAGTAATATCACCACAAGCACCCTGCATAAAAACCACCGGCAATGCTGCATTTCCAGTTGCCCCACGTATTGTCCTTTCCATTGAACCGATCCAACTCGCCGAAATACCACCAGGACTGGTAGTAGCATGACATGCAAAATTAACTACAGTGCCCAACAAATTCCCTCTTAAATCCCATACACCAACGGTGCCGACCTGCGGATCAATTGGCCCTGCGTAATCAATAATATCAGGATTTCCTGCACCGGGATGCGAGTAGCTCATTCCGTTCTTCATCCGCATACGACGGTTGTACGAAACTTTATCTTCATGTCCATTCCCAACGGCAAGCTTAGCATCTACACGATTTCCATTCGCAAGCACAACCGCATCAACAATCTGTTTTTTAAGGACTTGTGTATATCCGGGATTAGATACGATAGAGTTATTATTAACAAGATCTTTCACCATTGGTGAGGCTTTGTCAAAATCTCCAGGTTCGCCCATCCCAATCGGCCCAGACGAATGTGAGTGAGATGCGCCAATCATCACATCAGCCGGCAGAATACCGCAACGCTTCTGAATCTCAGCACGTACTTCCTGCACCAGATGACGGGTTACAAAGAGCAGGTCGAGACCCACAAGCGCCACACGCTTCTGTCCATCATCAAATACGACGGCACGAACTTTACAGGGGTCATGAAAGGTTTTATGATAAGCTTTTCCATAATTTCCAGGCGATTCCATACCAATATCCGGTGTAATATCCTGCTCAGCAAATCCAGCTTTAAAAATAGGTGCCGGTTTAGGTCCATCTGCAGCCATAGTTGATAAGGCTACCAAACAGGATGTAATTAGTGTTAGTAAGTTCTTCATTGTTTTACCTGGTTAAAAAGTTTAAGAATTTCAGTTACAATTTTACGGGAAGCAATAGTTTCCACCCTGTTTGTTCCTAGCCAGGTTTCATAACCTCCTAACTGATGTTGTTCAGGGGTAGGAAGGTACCCATAACTACCATTTGCTAGTTCAATGGTAAAGGAAGATTTGAAAGGACTTTTTGCTTTGATTTCAAGACCTATTTCGGTAAAAACCTCGAAAGGAATAGCTGCTACACCCAATTCTCCTATACGAAAGGTCTGCATGAGCACATCAATATTCTCAGGCCATCCATTCATTTGTATCGTTCGTTCTGCATAGGTTTTCTCCAGACGGTGTACCGGCGTTTCTGTCTCAGGCTTTGCAATAACCTTTTGAGCATAGGCAAGCATTTCGGGACTAGGTTTGCGAACTTTCAATTTCAGTTCCGACTGCGCCGCACGCAAGGGAACCCAATCTTTGTATTGTATGGTCTGATATACGCGTAGAACTTCGTTAGCAACATCATTGGCAACGATACGCATTTTGGCATAAGGTTCATGCTTTTCTGCCGGTCCACGGAAATTGATATTGTTTACATCTCCTGACGTACCATTAGACATGATTCCCACAAATGGAGGATCCTGACGATCTCCTTTTAACAGTTCCTGAATGCGGTCGGCAAATACAGCAAAATAATCTGCTGAAATATGATCTCTGGGTACCCCGCCTACATAATGAAGTGAATAATTGGCAAGTAAACCAATCGGGCGACCTTTAAGAGATTGCACCGAAATGAAGGAAACCTGAGGATCTGTTGACCCTGCCGGTTCAAGCAGCTCCGGATTTTTGATCCCCGGATTCATCTGTACCTGATCCATGCCACCGAATGGATTGACTACTGGATTTTTCATTTTCCATCGGCGGTTAAAAAGGTGTTGAGGTACATTTCCGGCACCCCAACCAATACGTGCAGGTTCCAGATTATTTACTGCTATGCGCACTCCATCCGCAATCCGGCGGACAAGAAAGCGCTGGTAAGCATCGAGAGGACTTCCGACATTCCATCCACCTCTGATCTCACCAATTCCACTGGCACTGCTGGCAGAATGTGTATGGTCTGAAGATATCAGAATCTGGGCAGTAGGAATTTTTGTTTCTTCAAAGATCAATCGCTTGGCCTCATCAAATACTTCACGAATAATCCCCACATTATCGACCACAACAAAAACCAGTTTTGTGGTACCATCATCTAGAACAAGGCTACGTGCATGCAATTCGTCGTGGACATAATTTGCAGGAGGAGGAATACCAAAGTTTCCCACTAAACCTGAACCTAGGGGAGGGGTTATGTTTGCAGTTGATGCACCAGCTCGGAAAGTAGTATTCTGAGCATAAAGCTGGTAATCAAATAACAGCATCAGTATAAAACTGAAAATCATCGTTAAAAGCCTGGCGGTACGACCATAACTTAGAAAATTAATTGTTCTTTTCATATTTATCCTTGTTATTACTTGTTTAAATTAAAACATCCTGTTTGAAAAAGCATTATTATTAAAAAAATATTATTTTACTGATCTAACGGCCTTCCTTTTTAATCTCATTGAGCATACTTATCGCAGCTTCCACCATCATCTCACCTCCGCCCGGAGCCAGGCGTGAGTTTATTGTCTCATAGCTCCCCTGACTAAATGCTTTACGGGTTGGAACATAAGCGATATGGCTATTGGTCAAT
>CAMDKO010000150.1 GCA_945901155.1 Pedobacter schmidteae | reverse complement strand
ATCTCAGCTAATTTCAGGATGCTTGGTCCGTCAGGGATAATTTCAGCCACTTCAAGCATCTGATCTTTTGATAAGTGCCTTGCAAAGGTGTACCCTGTAATTGAACATTCATGGAAAGCAATCACTTTAGAACCCTCGGCTGCTGCCTTTGCGGCTAATTTGTCAATTACGGATAGATTATATTCTTTATCGCCGCTTTTGTTTTCAAACTGAGCAGTGGATATTTTTAAATTTTTCATTTCCTTATTTGTTCTTTTTTCAGAAGCCTAAATTTAATCATTAGACTTTCTTCTGCGTGAGAAAGAAGGAAATTTATTCATTCAAAAAAATATGGATCAATAATCTATCTCACTGTCATAAATTTCGTTATTTCGTGCATTAATATATTCTTATGAAGATCAGCTATAATCCTTTCGAACTAAACCTGAAGCATCCGTTTACCATTGCCAAATTTTCGCGTACTTCTACTCCAATCATGCTGATGGAGATTAGTCATGAAGGTTATACCGGATTTGGAGAAGCCTCTATGGTGCCATATATGGGTGAAAACATTGAATCTGCTATGGCTTTTATGGCTAAAGTGGATCTTTCTTGGTTAAAATCGCCTTTTGATTTTGAAGAACTGATTGCTTATTTGGATAGCATAGCTCCTGGAAATCCAAATATTAAGGCTGCTGTGGATATAGCTCTTCATGATCTTCGCGGAAAGATTGAACAAAAACCATGTTTTCAATATTTCAATTCGGATCCTTCAAAAATGCCCCCTACTTCTTATACACTTGGTATTGACACACCTGAAGTGCTATTAAAAAAAATCAAAGAAGGCGAAAATTGTCATATCATTAAGGTGAAACTTGGACGAGATAATGATAAGGACTTGATCAATACCATACGTTCAGCAAGTGATAAACCATTGTATGTAGATGCAAATCAGGGCTGGACAGACAGGCAGCAGGGTCTGGATATGGTATGCTGGCTGCACGAGCAGGGAGTGGTTTTAATTGAGCAGCCAATGGCTAAAGATGATCCTGATTCCAATGCCTGGATTACTGAGCAAAGTCCAATAGCCATAGTTGGAGATGAATCTGTTCAGCGATTTGCTGATGTAGAAAAAGCGCAAGGTGTTTATCATGCCATCAATATGAAGCTGATGAAAAGCGCCGGTATGCATGAAGGCTATCGAATGATTATGAAAGCAAAAGAGCTTGGATTAAAAACCATGATTGGCTGTATGAGCGAAACTAGTTGTGGCACCCTTGCGGCAGCAGCTTTAGCACCACTTTGCGACTGGGCTGATCTTGACGGACCATTCTTAACCAGCAACAATCCATACAATGATCCTGATTTTAAGGATGGGAAATGGGTACTGTCTGATTTGCCAGGATTGGGACTAAAAAATTCTAATAAATAAGATTTTATTTTTCTTTATTGGTAAGACTTCTTACGCTTTTTACCAACCTGACCTTAAGGTAGATGAGCATAGCCAATGGTGGAATCCCGGCAAATAGGTATAAATAATACTTGTTCTTAAATGACCAGACTAGACAGATTACAATAACAATAATTGCTACGTTCAAGAAAATATTTAAAAGGATTTTTTTTAGCATATCGGATTAATAAACCGGCATATCTGGTTCAAATTCAGCTTTCCATGCAAGAATACCGCCCTTTAAATTGTAAAGATTAGTATAGCCTAATTGTTGTTCCAGCTGATTTAGGGCAGCTGCACTTCTTGCACCGCTGCGGCATTGCATGATCACAGGTTTATCCGTACTTATTTTTGATGCTTCAAGCATAACTCCAGCAAGTGGAATGTTTTCGCCATTCAGATTAGACATTTCATATTCAAAAGTTTCACGTACATCAATCAATTGGAAATCTTCCTTATTGTCGATCATGTTCTTAAGTTCAAGTACTGTTTTTTCCTTCATGGTGATTTTTAATATGATGTAAAGGTACGGTTTTCTGTAATTAATACTAAATATCAGACCTGTTAAACTATAATATTGACGCTGTAACAAGCTTATTTGGGGCACTTTGCCTTGTATTTCGTTTATATGGGAAGTCTGGTTGGGGTAATTTTTGCAATTCTATTCGGAATGATTTAGTGAATGCCAAATTCACTATTGAACGCTAGCTAGATTAGTAGGTTCTTTATCCAGTACATTTTTTTTAACTTCATCCCACCAATTAAACTATTCCATGAGGACAAGCCTATATCTCCTTCTATTTTTATTTTCTACTCTGAACTTATCCGCTCAGAAACCTCTTGAATACAGGATCTCATTTCCAAATGCGGTTCATCATGAGGCTAATGTTGAATTGCTCATTCCTGATGTTCCTGCTGGCCCCCTAACTTTTAGGATGAGCCGGTCTTCTCCGGGAAGGTATGCAACCCATGAGTTTGGAAAGAATGTTTATGCTGTAAAAGCATTTAATGAACAAGGGAGTGAATTACCAGTAATTCAGGTTGAAGGTGATGTTTATAGGGTAGATAAGCATAATGGAACCGTTCGGATATCGTATACCGTGTTCGGTAACTGGGTTGATGGTACTTATCTGGCAATTGATGAAATTCATGCTCATTTAAATATGCCTGCTGCGTTTATGTGGTTTCCCCTACTTTCTGGAAGGCCAATTCAAATCAAATTCAATGATCTTAATAAATATGGCTGGAAAGTTGCCACTCAATTAAAGCCAACAGAACTTGAAGATACGTTCACTGCGCCTGATCTGAATTATTTTATGGATAGCCCAGTTGAACTTTCTGATCATCATTTAATTAGCTGGACTGACAAAAATACGAACAATACCGAACAGCTTATTCGAGTGAGTTCTCATAGTGTTGATAATAAGGAGGTGGTGTTTGGTTATGCCAAAATGGTTGAACGCATGGTTAAAGAATCAAAAGCTGTGTTTGGCGAATTACCAAGGTTTGATCATGGCACCTATACTTTTTTGCAGGATGTAAGTAAGGATAATGCAGGTGATGGCATGGAGCATAGAAATTCAACCGTGATTAGTGATACTCAGAATAAGATTGCGGGTAACGAGGAAGATCTTCTGGGTACGTTTTCACATGAGTTTTTTCATGCCTGGAATGTGGAACGTATTCGTCCTAAAACTCTGGAGCCTTTCAATTTTTCGCATGTCAATGTGAGTTCTGAACTTTGGTTTGCAGAAGGTTTCACGCAGTATTATGGTGATCTGATCTTAAAAAGAGCAGGTTTTCTTTCAAACAAACAATATCATGGCGTACTTTCTGGGATCATTAATGGCGTTTTGAATAATCCCGGATCGGCTGATTTTTCAGCAAGCCAGATGAGCAGAAGAGCCGTTTTTGTGGATGCAGGCGTTTCTGTAGACAGAAATAATTATGCCAATACCTTTACCTCCTACTATACCTATGGTGCCTTTATTGCACTGGGCCTTGATCTTCGTTTACGCTCAGAATTCAAACTAACACTCGACGATTTTATGCAGGCGGTTTGGAAAAAACATGGCAAAACTGAAATACCCTATTCAATCCCGGATTTGCAAAATGTGCTGGCTGCGCTAACCAATACGGGGTTTGCAGAAGATTTCTTTAGTAGGTATGTATTGGGTACCGAAAAAAACGATTATGTTAAATTGCTTACTCATGCCGGGCTGGAACTTCGGAAAGCTGAACCCGGAAAGGCAAGTATTGGTAGTTTACGGCTGTATGTGAATCCGGCTGATGGTAAAAGTCGAGTTGTTTCATCAACCATAAAGGGAACTGCAGCTTATGAAGCAGGTATCGATATGGGTGATTATATTTTAAAGATCGGAGATGATGCGCTGAACGGTAATTTGGATGACATTCTTAAAAAGTACAAACCCGGAGAACGTATTCCTGTAACTTTCGAGCATAAAGGAAAAGTTAAAACAGGTACGCTAAATCTCAGGGAAAGTAATTTACTTGAATTGCTAGAAAATGAGAAAGCTAACTCGGAGCAAATCAGGTTCAAAAACGACTGGTTATCATCAAAAATTAAATAAAAACAGAATAAATTTATCCGATATTTTGGATTCAATAAATAGTATGAAAAGATTATGCATAGGCTTTATTGCCTTTTTATTTCTGGCATCATGTGTAGCTCAGAAACCAGAACAAATCATTAAAGAAGCTAATGTTGCCCGCATCATCAAAACACTTTCTTCTGATGAAATGGAAGGAAGAGGTACTTTTACCCCGGGTATTGACAGGGCTGCGAAATTTATAGAAAATGAATTTAAGCAGATCGGACTTAAGCCCTTAAGTGGTGATACTGATTTCAGACAGGATTTTAGCGTAAAGCGAATCAAAGCTGGAGAAATAAACGTCACCATAAATGGAAAGCTTGTTGATCAGCAAAATGTATTGGCAATATCAGACCTGCCTTCATTAAAGTTCAACAATACTTCCGGGAATAGCATTATTCAAATTACTGCAGGAGAGCAATTTATACAGCGATACAGGGAAATTTCTGCCATGAAGACAGAGGTTTTGGTACTGGTTGATATTAAGCATGCTGCCATATTTAAACGTTTGAAAGACAATTCGTCTAGAGGCAGAATCGTTGAGAAAGTTAAGGATTCAGGTGCCGCAGTTTTTGTGCTGGGCGAATCTGGTGCAAGTACCTATAGTGTGAGTGCTTCTAATAGTATTGAGGAGCTTCCTTTATTTAACGTTGCAGGAATGCTTCCCGGAAAATCAAAAGAAAAGGAACTGGTATTAATATCTGCTCATTACGATCATTTGGGTATAGTGAAATCAGTTGATGGCGATGCTATTGCTAATGGTGCAGATGATGACGCTTCTGGAACAACTGCGGTAATCTCTCTGGCCCAATACTATAAGAAATTAAACAATAATGAGCGTACGCTGATTTTTGTTGCCTTCACTGCAGAAGAGGTTGGAGGTTTTGGTGCCCGTCATTTTTCATCTTTACTGAATCCGGATGAGGTAGTAGCCATGTTTAATATTGAAATGATCGGTAAGCAATCGAAATTTGGTAAGAATGCAGCATTTATAACAGGATACGAACGATCAGACTTTGG
>CAMDKO010000149.1 GCA_945901155.1 Pedobacter schmidteae | reverse complement strand
CTCTGCGAGAAAATAATTTAGAGCAATTATTGAATTTTATACAATTTAAAAAGGAGCTCTCGCAAAGACGCAAAAGGCTTATTTGCGTCATTAAACTAATACAATCAATTATTCAAATAAGCTAGTTCGCGCGTGTCGCGCGTGCTCTAACTATTTTAACCGCTGTACACTATTTTCTTCAGATTGTATTTTTAACGCTCAATTTTTCTTTAAATCGCAGAACATTCTCGCACTCAAAGATCTCTTCTGTTCACTCTCCGTTTACCTACACGACTATTCTATACGCAATTATTTTTTTCAATTCGTATTGGTAATTGTTTTGTTATATTTAGGCTACGCATCCGGTCATGTCCGGGTCAATGATTGAATGAAAGAGAATCAAGAAGTTCAAAGTGCATTAAAAAGGGGGCAGTCGCAAGTTGCAGCAACCGGATTTTTAAGTTTGTTTTCCCTTATTGGGATCATGTTTTACGGGCTTACATTCTTTTATGATTTCTGGGTTCAGGAGTTTGGCTGGACTAGAGCTACCGTTACTTCGGGTAATGCCTTTGCTAAGATATTAGTTGGGCTTTTTGGTTTTGTTGTTGGTTACCTAATTGATCGGTTCGGTCCACGGAAAATGATGCTTGCCGGTATTTTGATGGCCGGCTGTGCAGTAATTGGACTGGGTTTAATGACCTCCCTCTGGCAGTTTTATGTGTTTTATATTTTCAGTGCTTTGGGTTATATGTGTGGTGGCCCATTGCCTAATCAGGTATTAACCTCCCGTTGGTTTGATAAAGCAAGGGGTAAGGCTATGGGCTTTGCCTACCTTGGAATAGGTATTGGTGGGATGCTCGCTCCGCAGATCGCAAAGGCATTGAACGTTGAATTCGGATATCGTCATGCACTAGTTATTCTGGGTATTACCATGATCGTATTATCGTTTCCAATGGCCTGGTTCGTGAAAGATAATCCTCCGCTTACAGGAGATTTGGCATCCGCAGACACGCCCGAAGAACCAAAGCGGGAGATTAAAGATATTCTGAAAACCAGGGCTTTTTATTTATTACTTATTGGAAGCATGTGCTCTATCGGGGCAGTTAGCGCAACCAGCCAAAATTTAAAATTATTCTTTAGTCTTGATCTTAACTATTCGCAGACACAGGCAGCCAATGTGCTTTCAATGATTCTTGCTGCTAGTATATTCGGACGCTTATTTATGGGTTGGCTGGCTGATAAAATTGAAAAGAAATATGTGATGCTCTTGATCTACTGTCTGGTTGCATGTGCAATTCCATTGCTCCATTTTGCTGAAGTTCCTGGAGTGATTTATGTATTTGCAATTGTATTTGGTATTGGGCTTGGCGGTGATTATATGATTATTCCTTTAATGGCCGCCGAATTATTTGGTGTACGTGTTATGGGGAGGATTATGGGTATTATTTTAACCGGCGATGGCCTTGCCGAAGCAATTGCACCATGGATGGTTGGATGGATCAGGGATATTAGCGGAAGCTATGCAAATGGATTTTCTACCTTGGTTGTGTTGGCTATAGTGGGTATAATAACGGTTATATTTACGCCTAAAAGGATGCCGGTAAGATAGATACCTGGCGACTGACGAATTTTTCGGGTATGTTGCACATTAAATTCGTAAGTCTGATGGTTCTCGATTTGCTAAATCAATTGCTACTTCGTGCGTGCCGCACGTTCTATTTAATATTAGCATTGCTAGCGCAGGCGTGTCTCGTGTGCTTAGTAATTTCTATTCTTTTTATTTTTTCAAGGTTTTAGTCCGGTTTCTTCAGCCAACCTTTTCACTTCCTTAATAATCACCTCTTCAATATCTGAAGCCCATGGTGTTGTAAAAATAGGTGAACGGGTAGCTTCATATCCTCCCTCTTTCCAAACGATACTGGTTGGAATGTATGCCATTACATCATTAGAATAACCAAAAACAAATATGTTCTTTCCGAAAATCTTCTTAAGTTCAATAGCATAACCTACTAGCACTTCGCCACCCAAAGTAATTAATGCTTGTTCTCCAAGTTGCCATACTTGTACAGGATAGGGATAAGATGTTATCAATTTTTCTCCCTTTTCGAGCTTAGAAAGGAGTACTTTCGCATTTGCTTTTAAGTAGGCAGGAGTGTCGGAAGAATCACTTATGATAAATTTTAGTTCTTGGGCTGTAGGACTGGCTTTTTCAAATTTCAAGTCAATTTCAGAATAAGACAGCTTCAGGTTTGAAGAAAGTGGCTTCATTTGCTCTTTTAAAACGCTGTTGACTGAGGCTGCAAGTGTTTCACCATATTGCATTGCCAAGGCTACTGTCTTTCGCGGTAATGGATTTTGATCGGCCCCTGCTCCCTGAAAAAATAATGCTGTTGCTCCGGGATATTTTTTTTCTAGTTCAATTTGAGCAAAACCTGCATAATCGCCTGACCAATCGTAGGTTCCAAGAACCGTATTGTGGCAGGCATAACCAAAGGCAATTGCCATAATCTTTCCTTTTGCATCCACTACTTTTATTACAGGAACCGCAAAATCATTAGGGCCCTTTAATTCAGTTTGCAGATCTAACCGGTTCTCACTGTTATTTCGTCGGTTCACCTGAAAGCGGCTTACACCATTTTCGGAGAAAAGCGTTGCAGGTTTAAGGTTTTTTATTGCTTCAGCCACTAAATTCACTAGTTGATCTTCTAGTTTTTTTGCATATCGATCAATTTTTTCTAATTCCTTTTTATCCAGACTAAAAATATGTGGTGCAGATTGAGTTTCAGGCCCCGTATGCGTATGTGAAGCATTGATCAAAATCTGTGATCTTGTCAAACCATATAGTTTCTGGATCCTGTTTCTAACGGGTTCAGAAATTACCTGTCGAATAGCAACCAAATCTGTTGAGATCATTATTGCACGATTCCCATTCGCATCTTCCAATAGTAAAGCCTTTGCCCATAAGTCTGTTAGCTTACCTTCTGAAGCATGGTCGCGAGAAGCATAGCCAGCCATCCACATGGATTCTTCGGGGGTGATTTTTACGCGGGCTACACCAGCTTTCCACGAATTTTTGTTTTGAAAAGTATTTGAAAAAACTTTCGAACCATGACCAAGCAGAATAATAAAAGATAGCATCAGTGAGAATGAAGTCAGGCTTTTCATTTTTAATAGATCTTAAATGTTTAATAAATATAAGATTTTCAACGTCTGTTTTATGGAATTCTACACCTGACTTTAGTCTTATATGATTGGATAGAATTATATCTGCTTTTAATTACAATTTCGTACGTAGTTCACCTTCTTTGGTATAGATTTAGCTTTCATTTCAATAGATTTCTCTTCCTGCCTCATCGAAATGACGGTCTGTTGTGGGTTAGTTTTTTACATTTCTAAAAAATAATTGAAATATTCCAATATTTTATCCCAATCTTTGCATAGAATAAAATGAAGAAGCTTCTAATCACCGTTTTAGCTATTTTTTACCTGGGTGTTTCATCCGGGGCTACCGTGCATTTTCATTATTGCATGGGCGAGCTAATCGAATGGGGGCTTTCTAACGATTCTTCAGAAGGTGCTGATGACTGCAGTAATTGCGGTATGAAAAAAGGTGTTTCTGAGGATTGCTGTAAAGATCAAAAGCAGGAACTTAAGCTAAAGGAATGCCAAAAAGCTCCTTTAAGTACATTTAAGGCAAAGATTTTTGCCATAGAGCCCATACTTTACCATGTTCTACAAGTAAAGGCTCTTCCTTCAATTTACGAACAACCTATTTCTGTTAATTCAGTTCAGCGAACCGGGAAGACGCCTGTCTTTATCCTTAATCGCAATTTCCGTATTTGATAAATTTCTTTATTTGCGGCATATCTATGCCATTAATCCCACTTTCAAATCCTGATTTAATTGAGCAAGCTCAATATAAACTCGTTTTAAGTCTTTAGGGATAATTATCTATCATTTATCTTTTAATCATGATCTGGCATCTTCTTTAGGCTGCTGACGTTTTACATTTAACTAGTCATGAAAAATTACCAGCAATTCTTGAAGGGCAGCAACCGAATCTGTCAATAGATAATAATGGTGTAATGAGGATGGTATATGGTAGTGTGGATAGGATTTATTGTATGACTTCATCAGACAATGGACTTAATTTTTCAATACCGGTACTGGTTGCTGAATTGCCGAAAATGCATTTGGGCCACACTCGTGGACCTCAGATTGCCTCTTCGGGCACCAGGAGTTTGATAACTGCAATTGATAAGAATGGAATAATACATTCTTATTTACTTAAACATTCAAAAGATAGTTGGACCGAAGTGACTAATGTTAATGACGTAAAGGGCTCTGCAGTTGAGGGTCTTATGGCTCTTGCCTCAGATAAGAACGATAATTTTTATGCAACATGGCTTGATATCAGGGAGGGTGGTTCCAATAATATTTATTTCTCATCCTTGAATTCCAAATCTCAACAATGGAATGCTAATAAATTAGTATACAAATCACCTGATAAACATGTTTGTGAATGCTGTAAACCCAATATCGTAGCAAGCAACGGCCGAGTGGTTATTGGTTTTCGCAACTGGTTGATGGGTTCAAGAGATATATATTATGCTGTTTCAACCAATTATGGAAAATTATTTATTGATCCGGTTAAATCTGGAAATGGTACATGGCAACTAAATGCTTGTCCAATGGATGGTGGTAGTCTGGCTGTTAATAAATCTGGAAAGGTGTCTGCAGCCTGGCGACGAAATGGAGATGTATATTATTGGACCGAAAATCAGGCTGAACGGAAGCTGGCACAGGGCAGGGATGTTAGTATGACCCAAAATCAGAATAGTGTGTATGTTGCATGGCAAGAAAGTAAAAAGATCAGCGTAATGAATATGAATTCAAAGCAAATTACTGAAATTGGAAATGGAATTTCTCCTAGAGTTTATGCATTGGATAATGGGAAAGCGATTTGTCTTTGGGAGGACAATAAGGTTGTTAGATTTAAAATAATATAATCAGATTAACTATTTTCAATTAAAATTTCATCGCTTCATAATCAGATATTATTTAGTATTTCTTTTTGTATACCGTTGATTATACGGTTTG
>CAMDKO010000148.1 GCA_945901155.1 Pedobacter schmidteae | reverse complement strand
CCTCAACTGCTAAAGGGCAGTTATCGGGATGACATTTGCTTTAAATTTTAATTAATTTTTTAAATCGCTGTGCACGTGTCATCCTGAACAGAGTGAAGGAACTTAGTTTTATTAAGGTTACTTTGTTTTTCCCGCTCATCGCCGCGGGGGTGGCTAGTGTCTTTTGTCTTGAAACAAAAGGCACCAAAAGTTCAAGAAAGAACGAAGCTTCCACCGCACAGGGCAAAACACCTGGCCCGCCGTTCTTTCATCCCACCGCACGAGAATTGTAGTTCATTTTTTATTTATTCTTTTTAGTCAAAACTTGACAGAGTACAAAGGTGAACGTTAGTGGGGGTTATGAATGTTCATCCACAAACGGCTAAGTACAGGGCTTTGAATATTGTACTATGACTAATATTAGATATAGCGCCCTGTCCAATGCCGCGCAAGTCGGTTAATACAATTTTTATTCTCCGACACGCTTGCTCCAAAGGAGTCCTACGGACACAGACCTTTAATATCCGTTGTTCCGCATTGTCCCGATAGCTATCGGGAGTGTGCGGCAATTACAGTCTTAGCCCTCGCAGAACCTTTCATAGCAGCAGGCGCAGCGGTGGCATTTTTGGTACTTTTTTGCTACAGAAAAAGGACTAAGCCCCCGCGGCTATGAGCGGATTGAAATTATAATTGCTTGGTGAGTAACACCAAGCGCGTGCACAACTAACTCGATTAAATAAAACACAGCATTCAAAAAATCAACTTCTTAACCAAAGAATAACCCCAAAATTCCGCTATTCTAAATTATTTAAATACTTTTGTTCAGCTAATTGATTGATTCTACCTCAATCATAAAATCAATTACATTGAAAAATCAAATTATTGGAATTTATACCCCAAAGAATGATTTAAACCAATATCCTAGATTTTTTCTGGGTTTAGTTTTTTCACACCTCCCGTAAAATTAAATGATCGAATGAAATTAGCCATTATTGGTACAAGAGGTTATCCTTACGTTTATGGTGGTTTTGAAACCTTTGTAAAGGAATTAAGTGAGAGGCTGGTCAAAAATGGCGTTGAGGTACATATTTACTGCCAAAAGAATCTATTTGATAAACGCCCACCCATAGTAAATGGGATTCATCTGCATTATATCCCAACAATTAATACCAAATCACTAAACCAGATTGTCCACTCTTTTTTATCTATCGTTCACGCAACTTTTAGTCGGGTTGATGTTATTCTGGTAGTGAATCTGGCAGCCGGCCCAATGGGATGGATTCCAAAACTGACCGGTAAAAAAACGATGATCAATGTTGACGGATTGGAATGGCTAAGACCAAAATGGAAAGGTTTAGGCGCTACTTATTTTCGGTTTGCAGCAAAAATAGCTACAAAACTTTACAATCTGATCATCACTGATGCTGAGGCAATGCGAGATGTATACCTAGAAGAGTTCAACAAAGATTCTATGGTAATTGCTTATGGTGCACCTGAATATAAAGAATCAGATGTTTCTCACTTAAAGCGTTTTGAAATAACAGCAAATGATTATTACCTCATTGTTGGGCGATTAATCCCTGATAATAATGCCGATCTAATTATAAAGGCCTATTTGGAATCAGATTCCGAAAAAAAACTAGTCATTGTGGGTGATGTGCCTTATAAAGATGCTTACGCTGAAAACTTAAAAAAACTAGCAGGAGATCGGGTCCGCTTCATCGGATACGTTACAGACCCCGAAGAACTTAGGGCTCTTTATCAACATTGCTTTACCTATATCCATGGACACAAATTTGGTGGCACCAATCCGGCAATGCTCAAAGCCATGTCTAATAATTGTGCTATACTTGCTTTAGATACAAAATTTAATAAAGAAATGCTTAGAAATGGCGAACTTGGCCTTTTCTTTAGGGAAAATACGGAATCGATAATTAATGCAATGAAAAAACTGGAGAGAAATCCGGAATTGGTAGAACAATTAAAGGCTGAAGTTCGCTTTGGATTAACAGATAAATATAATTGGGATTCTGTTACTGCAGCATACCAGTTAGCAATGCGTAGTATTTACAAATAAAAAGGAAGACAATAATTCTCTATGACGAGACCTTATTTTCTATATAACGGATTTAGATATTTAATAGACACCCCCCTGCTCATCCTTTCTTTTTGGTTAGCAGACTATTATAGCAATGGAGCAATTGACTCTGAACAAGATTCTATTGTCTTTATTTTTCTTTTAATTTCAATCATTTCATGGTATAGTGCAGCTCAGGTTTCAGGCTTAACCAAAGACCTGAGGTCAAATAAATTCGCAGAAGAAATAATTTATGTTTTGGTTACACTCATCCTGTTTGCCATCATCCTAACCTCATTTCTTTTCTTCTTTAGAAATACCATTGAGCTCAGCAATTATTTCCTTTTAATTTATTTACCGATACTCTTTACGCTAGTATTATCCTTTAAATATATCTTCAGGAAATACCTGCATAGCATTTTCTACAGCGGTCGGTTCCAGGAGCAGATTATTCTTGTTGGATCAACCCCTGCAGCAAAAGATTTTTACGACACCATCAATCTGCATACTTATTACGGTTACAAATGCATTGGATTTCTGGATGACGAAAAAACAAAACTTAATGGATGCACCTACCTAGGAACAATCAGCGACCTAAATACTATACTTACTGAAAGCAAGGTAGATGAGGTAATCATTGCCCTGCCAAATGCACAGCATGAACAAATCAGCGCCTGTATTGAGGCTTGTGATTTTCATGGCAAAAGAGTTCGAATGATTCCCGATCTATACCTTTATGCATCAAGTAATATAAGTATCAATACCATCGGCCTACTTCCGGTAATAAATTTTAGATCATTACCACAAGACCGCTGGGGAAATAAAATGCTTAAAAGGTTGTTTGATGTTTCGTTTTCATTAAGCTTTTTTATTCTTGCAGGGTGGTGGTTAATGCCAGTTATTGCATTGATCATTAAATTAAGTTCAAAAGGACCCATTTTCTTTAAGCAGGAACGCTGGGGTCTGAATAATCAAAAAATTACCTGTTATAAATTCAGGACTATGTATTATGGAAGTCCTGAAACAGATGAAAACGGAGGCTTTTTACAAGCCACGAAAAATGACAGCAGAATTACCCCTATCGGAAAAATTTTCAGAGAATGGAATATTGATGAACTTCCTCAGTTTTGGAACGTCTTGAAAGGGAATATGTCTGTAGTTGGCCCCAGACCTCATGTTACCCCCCTGAATATTTCATCCATTCAGAATGTGGATAGGTATATGCTGCGACACCTTGTTAAACCTGGAATTACTGGCTGGGCGCAGGTAAATGGGTGCAGGGGCGAAACTTCTGCACCTGGCTCCATGCAGCGCAGGGTTAATTACGATCTTTATTACATACATAGCTGGACTTTCTGGCTTGATTGCCAAATTGTATTGCAAACTGTAATTTTAACTATTAAAGGTGATCAAAATGCCTATTAATTTCAGGAAGCCGATAGTTAAGACCTCTTTTTTTCTTTTGTTGCTTGTCCAATTTGCAAGTATTGCAGTACGAGCTCAGGCTGTTTGGGAGAGTCCTAAACATCCTGTTAACGCTTTTTTATCCCGTCAGGCACAAAAAGGAAATATAGAGATCGCAGACTTCATCTTACCATTGAACAGAAAAAGTATTGCGATCAATCTTTCTCAACTCAGAGACTCTGTGCATAAATTGTCTGCCATTGAAGTGCAGGAACTATCTTTTTATGAACAAGACTATTCAGAATTCAATAAAAATTTAAGAGACAGCAGCCTCTTCTTAAAAAAAGATCAAAATAACAGATGGGGAATATTTTCGGTAAAAGAAGGTGATTTAATTTTAAGAGTAGACCCTGTAATTGGCCTAGAAACCACACAGGGCCTAGAAAAAAGTATCCTAAAACAAAGTAATGGATTCAAATTTTGGGGGCAGAAAGGAAAAAACATTGCATTTCAAGCTTATTTCACTGAAAACACCGAAACTGGAGATGGAATTGACAGTATTAAGCAATTTAACAATGAAACCGGGGTAATACGCACAGAAAACCTGAATAAAAATGCCAAAATGCTTAATTATACTAATTTTCGAGGCAATATTACGTATTCATGGGAAAATGGTTCAGTAAGCATTGGCCATGACCAGTTATTATGGGGTTATGGCGAGAATGGTAAATTGGTGATGTCGGATAAAGCTCCAGCATATCCTTTTATTCGTTTAGATTATCAGGTATTAAAATGGCTTAAATTCCATTATGCACATACCTGGCTTCAATCAGCAATACTAGATTCAAACAGGACCTATGGCAAGGGCAATACAATTTATGGTGATGAACGAGAACTATTCGTCCAAAAATTTATGGCTACTCACAGCTTAAACTTTTTTCCTGTCAAAGGCTTGTCTTTTAGTATTGGAGAGTCCATAATCTACAGCGACCGCATCGATGCCGGATATTTTATTCCTGTCATGTTTTTCAAAGCTTATGATCAGTATTCGAGCCGTTATAAGATCAATTCAGGTTCTAACGGACAATTTTTTTTCCAGGCAGCCTCCAGAAATCATCTTAAGAATACCCATTTGTATGCTTCCTTATTTATCGATGAAATTCGCATGTCGGCAGCATTCAACAATCAAAAAAGCAGAAATCAGCTTGGCTTTAACCTTGGAGGATCAATAACGGATGTACTAATACCCTATTTAACTATGGGAATGGAATACACCAGGATAAACCCTTTTGTATATCAGAATTTAATTCCAGCACAGAATTATACGAATCAGAACTATACCCTGGGCGACTGGATTGGTCAGAATGCCGACCGTGTTACAGCATGGATAAAGTATAATCCAATTGCTCGATTAAGCACACGCATACAGATGGATTACATACGTAAGGGTGAAGATAGTAGTTTAGCAGACCAATATTATGCAGAACCCCAACCCGCTTTTCTTACTAAAAGGATTGATACACAGAAACAATTTCTGTTTGAAGTCAAGTATCAATTATTGAATGAACTTAATATAAAAGCGTCCTATTATAAACAAGCAGGCATTATTCGTCCTGCCTTGCAACAAAGGGCAATCCCACAGGA
>CAMDKO010000147.1 GCA_945901155.1 Pedobacter schmidteae | reverse complement strand
GGGGTCAGCACAGATGTGAATGGTCAGTATTCACTAAATATTCCAGATGGTAACAAGACATTGGTTTTTACCTATATAGGATATTTATCGCAAGAGATTCCTGTAAATAACAGGACTGCCATCAATGTAAGTATGCAGGAAGATGCTGCCAACCTGGATGAGGTAGTTGTAATAGGTTATGGAACACAGAAAAAGATAAACCTGACAGGTGCAGTCTCAACAGTTTCTTCGAAGGTATTGGAAAGCAGGCCTATTACTAATCTAGGGCAAGGCCTTCAAGGTACGGTATCCAACCTTAATATCACTCAGGGTAATGGATCTCTTGGTCAGGGTTCTACATTTAATGTTCGTGGTAATACTTCTATCAACGGAGGAAGTCCCTTAATTCTGGTGAATGGTATTCCAATGGATATAAATCAGCTTAATCCTGGTGATATTGAAAGTGTTACAGTATTGAAAGATGCAGCTTCTGCCGCAATCTATGGTGCACGTGCAGCTTATGGGGTTATGCTAATAACTACCAAAAGTGGACAGAAGAATGAAAAGCCGAAAGTCTCTTTGTCTACTAATTTCGTGACTAATGAACCCACTACCAGAATTCAATTCATAGATACAAAGGATAGAATTGCTTTTATGAATGAGGCTTATATGCGTGTAAATGGTCGTAACTATTATGACGATATTACAATGACAGCAATGATGGCTCACTACAATGATCCCACTAAACCTTCCGCAATCATTCATCCTGCGGCACCAAACGATTGGACTGGTGTGGCTAATACCGATTGGGAAAAAATTTTACAGGCCGATACCTATCCAATGCAGCAACACACTGCAAGTGTTTCAGGTGGTTCTGGAAAATTTGACTACTACACTTCTGTATCTTATTTAAATCAAAAAGGTCTTACAAATCCAGATCTTTTCGATGAGAGATTCAAGCGTTATAATTTTATGACGAATGTAAACTATAAGATTTTAGACTGGGTTACAGTAGGAAGTAAGATTTCAATAAACAACAGTACTAAGCGATTCCCGCCTAATTACCCATGGTTCAGAAATGAATTTGCTGAGGGTAATACAATCTTTCAGGCAAACGTGTATTCTACACAACCTTATAAAGACCCTAATGGCAAGTGGACACATGAGGGATCTATTGAGAATCCTGCTCAAATGCTCAGTGAAGGTGGTTATCAAACAAGAGATATCAACGATATGTGGATGACGGGCCTTGTCAAACTTACACCTGTTAAAAATATGACGTTTAACGTTGATTATTCATTCAATGCTTCAAACAGAACGGAATTGAGTTACGCTGCTCAGCAACCTTTTTATAATAATAAGGGTGAAGCGATGGGATTTTATGGAGGGAGTAATCCAAGCCGCGTAATCAGATCAGGTTATAATGATAAATACTATGTATTTAATGCGTATGCTGATTACGAAAAGACACTGAATAATAAGCATTACTTTAAAGGATTGGTTGGATATAACCAAGAAAATGCACAGTATAATTATACCCAGGCAGAACGCCGTAATTTGATCATCAATAGTTTGCCTTATATGAATCTGGCCTCTGGTGACAGATTTGCTTATGACAGTATAAACGAGTATGCAATTAGGGGAGCCTTTACGCGTTTCAACTACAGTTTTGATGACCGGTATTTATTCGAGTTTAATGGTCGTTACGATGGCTCTTCAAAATTCCCTAAAAAAGATCGTTTTGCATTCTTTCCTTCAGCATCATTGGGATGGCGTATAGATAATGAAGCATTCTTTGCGGGCATCAAGAAGTCTGTTGATATGCTAAAGATTAGGGCCTCCTATGGAAATCTGGGCAACCAGAACGTACCTGGTTACTATCCATATATTCCAACACTTGGCGCCAGTGAAGTAAACTATCTTATAAATGGAGACAGACCAATGACAATTTCGGCTCCGGGACTGGTTAGTTCGTCATTAACCTGGGAGACCGTTACACAACAGAACTTAGGTCTCGATTTTGCAGCATTGAACAACAGGTTAAGCGGGTCTTTTGATGTGTATAAAAGAGATACCAAAAACATGCTTACCAGATCACAAACAATGCCGTCTATTCTTGCAGTAAATGAGCCACAAGCAAATGCAGCTGATTTGACTACAAATGGATGGGATTTAACTCTTGGATGGCGTGATAATGTTGGCAATGTGAGGTATGGTGCGACTGCTCTATTATCTGATTATTCGGCAAAAATCACAAAGTTCAGCAATCCTAGCGGCATTATTTCCGACTTTTATGTAGGGCATAACTTAGGTGAGATCTGGGGTTTGACAACTGGAGGCTTATTTCAGAGTGATGCAGCGGCTGGAGCATTAGATCAAAGTAATATTACTGGCAGAAAACGTCAGGCAGGTGATCTTTATATGGTAGACTTGAACGGTGATGGTAAGATTACGAGAGGAGCTCAGACTTTGTCTAATCCAGGTGATATGAGTGTTATTGGAAATAATACTCCTCGTTACAGCTTTGGCTTCATGCCAAATGTAGGATGGAAAGGGTTTGATTTGGATGTATTCTTTCAGGGAGTTGCCAAAATGGATCGATCGCTTGTTTCAACATACTTCCTCTCACAATATACTAACGAATGGGGAGGCATTGCTAAAACAGCTATGGATTATTGGTCACCACAAAATCCCGACGCTTATTTCCCAAGACCAATTATCGCAGGAGCAAGTGATATAGTTGCTGTTCAATCTCGTTTTCTGCAAAATGCTGCATACATCAGGCTAAAGCAGTTAACATTAAGTTATACAGTTCCTTCCGTTTTGACCAAAAAACTGAAAGTTGAAAGAGTAAAAGTATTCTTCACAGGAAGTAATTTGTGGACAGGGACAAAAATGATTAAGATTTCTGATCCGGAACAAGTGGGACCAAGCGGCTACCCATTGTATAAGTCATTATCTTTTGGAGCCAATGTTAATTTTTAAAAAAAAGTAACATGAAAACTATATCTAAAAAAAATAACATGAAAAATATTTATATTGTAATGCTTCTTTCGTTATTTACGATGACATCGTGCAATGACGATTATTTGGAAAAATTTCCATTGGATAAGATTAGTGATAGTAGTTTTTGGCAGAGTGGGGCAGATGTCCAGATGTATGTCAATCAATTTTATCCGACTTTATTTGATGCTCGCCTTGCTTGGTATGACACAGATAACTTTAGTGATAATCAAAATCCAACAACCCGTAATTCTTATACCTGGAACGAATATCCTATACCTACTTCGGGTGGCGGCTGGGCCAAAAGTGATTGGTTAAATATCCGTAGCTGTAATTATGCACTTGATCGCATCTCTAAGATGAAGTCAGATCCTTCAGTTTTAAACGCCGAAGGAGAAATTCGTTTTTTTAAATCTTTTTATTACTTTCAGAAAGTAAGAAAGTTTGGTGATGTGCCATGGTTGTCAACCAGTTTAGGAGTGGAATCACCAGAATTACAGGCTCCAAGAGACTCCAGAAAAACGGTCGTTGAAAATATGATAAAGGATTTGGATTTTGCTATTGCAAACCTGCCCGAAACATCATCTGCCGATCGTCTTACTAAGTATGCTGCATTGGCTTTAAAAGCCGAAATATGTTTGTATGAAGGTACATTCAGAAAATATCACAACATTGTTGGAGGACATGAGGCTATGTTAAGATTAGCCGCAACTACTTATGAAAGCATCATTAATTCAAAAAGATTCTCTGTATACTCAACAGGTCAGCCTACTAAAGATTACTTTGATCTGTTTGTTAAATATGATTTAAAGGGAAATCCTGAAGGAATTATGGTTCAGCGCTTTATTGCAAATAAGCGGATGCATAATAATGTTCGTCAGCTGGGTGAGCCATATACGGGATACAATGTTGATTTTGTGGAATCATATCTTTGTAAAGATGGTTTACCTATTGCTATCAGTCCCTTATATAAGGGAAATGCACTCTTTGCCGACGAGTTTGTAGACAGAGATCCGCGTATGGCACAATCTATTTACAATACTGCACGTCCGTATAATATTGCTACTAACGGTGTTACGTATTATAAACCATTGCCTGAGTTTCAAAGTAACTATTGCCCAACCAGTTACTTTATTATAAAAGGGTATAGTCCTTTAGAGGTTGACAGATTACCAAGTACAAGTACTACTAACGATTTTATTTATCGATATGGTAATATATTGGTTTCCTATGCCGAAGTCAAAGCCGAGTTGGGAGAATGCACTCAAGATATTTTAGATAAATCTGTTAACCTTTTGAGAGCACGGGTTGGAATGCCTGCTCTTAAAGTTAATGTGGGTTTCGTTGATCCAAACTGGCCTAAATGGGAAGTTCCTGTTATTGCTCTTATCAATGAAATCCGTCGTGAACGTCGTCTTGAAACAAGTGCAGAAGGAAAAAGATGGGACGATTTGGTACGCTGGAAAGCTGGTAAATTGCTTGAAAATCCAAAAACTGTTCAGGGCGCGCGCGATCCTAAAACTGGCACATATCGTGTTTTATATCCGGGTTATACAGCTAGAAAGTGGGATAATAAGTTGTATCTGTACCCAATTCCTTTACAGGAATTAGCATTAAACACTAAATTGACACAAAATCCTGGTTGGAAATAATTGAGCTACTTAGCAGCAGATATATTTTTTAAGATATATCTGCTGCTATTTATTTAATATAATACGGAATTTATGTTCAACCTGATTTTTATCCCTATTGCGGCAGTTAGTTTGGGTTAAAGAATAAAGTATTGGAATAAACCATATCTGATATTTCTATTTTGTTAGAAATAATTGAAACCTGCACACCTATATTGAGTATAATTTGCGAGAATGGCAATATTTATGTTTCAAAATAAGAATACCACGACCTATATATTAGCATTAGGGCTTAGTATTTCACTTATGTGCGGTTTTACTTTCCGGAGCGTTGTTCAGGAAACTTTTTTTCGTGCAGGAGCTTCAACAGTAAATATAACTCCCCCTTTCGGTTACCCACATTATCGCGGTGAAAGTACCGGAGCTAATGATTCATTGTACGCAAGGGCTCTTGTACTTAAACAGGGTGAAAATACCGTTGCACTGGTGATTTGTGAT
>CAMDKO010000146.1 GCA_945901155.1 Pedobacter schmidteae | reverse complement strand
ATATACCAAATAAAAAAGCATTCCCTGAAGGTCAATATGAAGTTAATAGTGCGCGGTATAGATCAGGAGGTGGCGAATCTTTGGTTGATGCTGCACTTGAGACTTTGATTTCAATATTTTACCATTAGATTGTTAGTTGTAATGTATTTAAAATAATAAATATGAGGTTTTTCATCCTGGCTTTTATTGGGATGTGATAGCTTATGGTACGGAGAACACCGACCAAAGAGAAAAGGGTAATGTCATTGCGAGCCCGCCTGACCGGACGGGCAGTGAGGTACGACGAAGCAATCTTATGACTGTTAGTGGTATTAGCGAGGAGATTGCTTCGCTCGCAATGACAAAGCGCAAGCCTCGCATTAACACTACTACCGTGATGCAAGGGATTGCGGTTTAAAAAATGGTCTCGCAAAGACGCAGAGACGCAAGTGAATAAATTGTAAGGCTTTGCGTCTTTGCGAGAGAAAAATCCCGCTACACTGGTCGGTGTTTTCGCCGACCAGAGAGCTAGTGGTACGGTGATAACACCGATCACAGGGAAATTTTAAATCAGAAACACAGCGTTAAATTATAAGAAATGAAAAAATCCGCAGTCCTTTTAAAAGCCCCGCATCCAATTTTGTTTTCCATCAATAGGAATTATTTTTTGATGCTAATTGTGCTGATTATGACAATATTTTCAGCCAATGCCCAGGATGCTTCCCGAAAAATTTTCAGAGCCGGTGCTGCTACTAGTAATATCACCCCGAAAATTGGAACATCCATCAATGGAAATATGAAGGATGGTACTGTCAAACAAATTCATGACGAAACACATGCTCGCTGTATTGTATTGGATGATGGAAAAACCAAATTGGCCATACTTACTGTAGATCTTTGTATGATTTATAGGCAGGAATTGGATGCAGCTAAACTCAGGGCATATGAATTAACCGGTATTCCTGTCGAAAACATGATGATATCCGCCATTCATACGCATTCAGGCGGGACGGCTTGCTCGGTCTTTCAAAGTGATCCGGATCCGGAATATCTGAAATTTCTCAGAGAAAGAATCGCTGATGCGGTAGTGCGGGCAACTAATAATCTTGCCCCGGCCCGTATCGGATGGGCTGTTGGCAATGAGCCAAGTCAGGTATTTAATCGCCGCTGGAAAATGAAACCAGGCAAGCCATTAATGAATCCATTTGGTACAGAAGATCAGGTAAAGATGAATCCGGGTATAGGTAATCCAGATCGCCTGGAGCCATCCGGTCCTACAGATCCGGAACTTCCAATTATATCTGTACAAAGTACTGAAGGCAGACCGATAGCCTTACTTGCAAATTACTCCTTACATTATGTAGGAGGAACTGGCCCAGGTGAAATATCTGCCGATTACTTTGGAATGTTTGCAGAGCGGATGAAAGGATTACTTGAGTCGGATAATGATGGGTTTCCTCCATTTGTGGCCATGCTGTCTAATGGGACAAGTGGTAATATTAACAATATCAATTGGTTTGCAAATGAAGCCCCTCCGGCCATGCCGCCATACGCTAAAATGCGTCAGGTGGCTAATGTTGTAGCTGCCGAAGCTTATAAAACGGTTCAAACTATCCGGTATCAGGATTGGATTTCTTTAAGTTCTGCACAAACAGAAATTAATTTAGGGGTACGATTACCTAAAATGGAAGAAATTGAGCGAGCAAAAGGGATCATCGCCAAAGCAAATGGGCCGGTTATGAATACAATGGAAGAGATTTATGCCCGCGAGACGATGTTTATCAAGGATTTTCCAAAACAAGTACCATTAATTATTCAGGCTTTCCGTGTGGGAGATCTTGCAATTGCCGCCCTTCCTTGTGAAGTATTTGTTGAAATTGGATTAGATATCAAAGCAAAAAGCCCTTTCAAACCAACATTTACCACTTCCCTGGCCAATGGTTACAATGGTTATTTACCGACTCCGGAGCATCATAAACTAGGTGGATATGAAACATGGAGAGCCCGATCAAGCTATCTGGAGGTGGATGCATCTACCAAAATCAGTACTGTCCTTTTTGATCTGCTTAAAAAACTTAAAATTGAACAACCTTAAATTTTAAGTATTGATTTAAAAAAATGTTAATTTATTGGTTTAAGCAGTTAATAAAATAGTATATTTCTTCTTTGAAAAAGTACTATCGTGTTATGCTTTAAGCATTTATATTTAATTAGGGAATTTTCTACTACTATTTAATTTAACAAGTTTATGAGCAAATTTTATTTCAAACGATACCTGATTTCCGGCTTTTTATTCATAGCATTTATAATTACAATAGCTGCACTTCAACCCGATCCGCGTTCTGTACGGCTAAAAAAGGCTCTGGATAGTTTCCAGATCGAGCCCGGAATGCGCATCGACCTGATCGCAGCTGAACCTCTGGTTATTGATCCTGTGGCCTTGGTATTTGATGAAGACAGGCAAATGTATGTGGTTGAAGATCGCGGATATCCCGACCCTGCAGTAGGAGGGGCGCCCACTCTTCTTGGCCGGATTGCCCTGTTAAAGGATACAGATGGCGATGGGAAATACGATAAACGAACTGAATTTGCCACTGGCTTGACCTATCCCAATGGGATACTTCCCTGGAAAGGAGGGGTGTTTGTTACCTGTTCGCCAGATCTATTTTATCTGAAAGATACCAATGGTGATGGTGTTGCGGATATTAAAAAAGTAGTTCTTACTGGTTTTTTTGCAACACAAACAGCCCAGATCAGAACGAGTCACCCGATTTTGGGTCTCGATGGCTGGATTTATGTGACTGGAGGTTTGAATGGCGGAACTATTACTTCTCCTGAACATCCCGATCGTCCAGCTGTATCCTATAAGTCTGCCGATGGACGCTTTCATCCCGAAACCTTTGAGTTTCAGGTTACCGGTGGTAAAAGCCAATTCGGTTTAACTTTCGATCCCTATGGCAGACGCTTTGGATCGTCAAACCGTCATCCCGTTATGCATACTGTAATGGATCCCTGGTATTTGAAGAGGAACCCAAACCTGCTTTTCAATGAAAGTGTGCAGAATGTTTCTAAAACTGAGGCCGATGCTGTGGTGTATCCAATCTCACATTCAATAACCAGTGCTGACTTTATCCCAAAACTTATCGGCCGCTCACATGCGGGTACGTTCACGGCGGCTAGTGGACTGCTTGCTTTTAACGGGACCGCCCTAACACCGGCTCATCAGGGTAATATTTTTATTTGTGAATCGGCACAAAATCTGGTTCAGCGACAGATTGTGAATCCCGAAGGTGTTTCTTTCAAATCTAAAACGCCTTATGAAGGCCGAGAATTCATTTCTTCAACAGATGAATGGTTCCGCCCCGTATTTCTGCAACATGGTCCTGAGGGGGCTCTTTATCTGGCCGATATTCATCGCAAGGTGATCGATCATCCGTCCTATGTTCCCGAAGAGGCAAGACCAGGTTTGGATTGGGAAAGTGGAAAAACGGATGGCAGAATCTACCGTATTGTTCGAAAAGACTTTAAAGATAATATAGCAGAGATCTCTTCCCGACTAAGCTCCAAAAGCAGTATGGAAAAGATTTTGGCCTCCCTGGCATCTTCCGAAGAGTGGGCGCGTGCCACAGCACATCGTTTATTGTTGGAAAAAAATGGCGCTTCAGCTACACTGATTAATGGACTTCGCAAAATTGCATCAGAAGGAGTCTATCCCGAAAGCCGTGCACGTGCTTTATGGTTGCTTCATTCACAGAAGTCTCTGAACGGTACAGTTGTTAAGTTGGCCTTGAAAGATAAGGTTTCTGGAGTTCGTGAGCAGGCAGTATTGCTTGCCGGAAGTTTGAGTGATAAATATCCTGAACTGGTGCAGGTCTTGCTTATAGCTGCAAAAGATGAGGCCATGCGCGTTCGTTTTAATACGGCATTGGTGTTGGGCTCTCTAGAAGGCCCTGGCGTAATTAATGCAATGGCCCTTATTGCAGCACGCGATGGTGCTGATCAATGGGTTCGTGCAGGAGTACTGAGCGGAATTGAAAATCGTATACCTGAGTTTTTATCAGCATTCAAAGCACAGAAAAATGCCGATCCAATAGCTTTTTCATTAGTGATGCAGGATCTGGGTCGTTTGCTTGGTAATGGTGGATCCGTTGCCGATTCCCGTATTTTTATGAAGGATGTTTTGAACGCTCCTTCTGGTATGGACTGGCGTGTTTCAAGCTTGTTAGGATTAGCTGAAGGTGCCTCTGGAAGGGCAAAGGATTTCAGTAGCTCAAGTAAAGGATTTATTTATGCTTTGCAGGGAGAACAGGCTTCAGATATTCAATTAGATAATTTTATTTCAGCAACTAGTAAGATTGCTGAGAATCCTGCTGTGGCGAGTGCTGAGCGCGTTCGCGCAATAGCCCTACTTGGGTTTACTGATTTTGACCGCGCCAATAAAACATTGCAGAAATTGCTTGACCCTGGCAATCCGCCAGAACTTTTATTAGGAGTGGTGTCTTCAATATCACGTTTGAATGATGCAAGAGGTGCAGCTATGCTTACGGCCAAGCAATCCTGGTCGGCTTATACGCCGAGACTAAAATCAGCAGTAACCTCGGCATTGGTTTCTAAAACTATATTTATCAAAGAACTGTTTATAGCCATTGAAAAAGGTGATATCAAAGGGGCCGAGATTTCATCTGCCGATCGTACCCGCCTACTTTCAAGCAAGGATGTTCAAGTAAGTGACCAGGCAAAGCTGCTCTTTAATGAACTGGAAGGTGGCGATCGGATGAAGGTTTATCAGGATTATAAACTTAGTCTCAGCGCTTCCGCAGATGGGAGTTTGGGTAAAGCTGCTTTTCAAAAATCTTGTTCAGCATGTCATACCTATCAGAAAGAAGGCGGTAAAGTAGGCCCAGATTTGACAGGAGTAAAAAATCAACCGGCAGAGGCATTATTGCTTCATATTTTGGTACCTAACTACGAGGTTTTGCCGGCATACCAATCAGTTTCGGTAACTACGAAAGATGGTCGTACGATTAGCGGTTGGCTGGTTTCAGAAACAGAGAACAGCCTTACCTTACGTACAACTTTTGGTACAGATGAGGCCGTTTTGCGTAAGAACATTGCTAGCCTGGGTAATTCGGGATTATCATTGATGCCCGATGGATTGGAACAAAATATCACTAAAGATGAGATGGCAAAATTGATCGCTTACCTAAAGGGAGGATCTTAA
>CAMDKO010000145.1 GCA_945901155.1 Pedobacter schmidteae | reverse complement strand
GCAGGATCCATAAAGCCAGCCTCTGCAGATTTCTTGATCTCTGCACTCAATTCATTGACTGATCCGATACATTTTTCTTCTGCACCATCTTCGGTACGCCAGATTGGCAAAGGAGTGCCCCAGTATCGTGATCTGGATAAATTCCAGTCGACCAGATTTTCAAGCCAGTTTCCAAAACGACCGGTGCCCGTTGATTCAGGCTTCCAGTTGATGGTTTTATTCAATGCAACCAGGCGTTCTTTAACAGCAGTAGTTTTGATAAACCAGCTATCCAGCGGATAATATAAAACAGGTTTATCTGTTCTCCAGCAATGCGGATAACTGTGCTCGTATTTCTTAACATCAAAGGCTTTGTTCTCTTCCTTTAATTTAATGGCAATTAAAACATCTGTAGGCCTGAAATCAGGATCTTTACGTTCTTCATCACTATAATATTCTTCTTTTACGTATTTCCCAGCAAAGTCACTGACCTCTTGAACAAATTTTCCCTTTCTATCAACCAGCGGAAATTCGTTGCCTTTTTCATCCCTGATCATAACCGAGGGCACATTGTTTTCGCTGCAGGCCCTGAAATCGTCGGCACCAAAAACAGAAGCGGTATGTACGATACCTGTACCATCTTCTGTGGTTACAAAATCGGCAGGAATAACGCGGAATGCATTCTTTTCAAGATCATCATTCGTTACATAAGGCATTAGTTGATGGTAATGCAGGTCAATTAGATCTGATCCCTTGAATTCTGCCTCCATCTGCCATGGAATCAGTTTATCGCCTTCCTTGTAATCTGAAAACTGAATAGTTTTTGCCTCTTCTTTAAAATATTTTGAAACAAGATCCTTTGCTAGAACCACACTCAAGGGCCTGAACGTATACGGATTAAATGTTTTAATTTTTACATAGTTGATAGATGCACCAACAGCCAGCGCACAGTTAGATGGCAAGGTCCATGGTGTAGTGGTCCAGGCCAGAATGGTGGTATCTTCTGTTTCCTTATCAAAAAGAACCTGCATTAATGGATGGTCCTGATCCTTTTTTATGTGGAACTGGGCAACTATGGAGGTGTCTTTTAGCATTTGATACGTCCCGGGTTGATTTAGCTCATGCGAGCTTAATCCGGTTCCTGCTGCTGGAGAATAAGGCTGAACGGTGTATCCTTTGTATAGAAGTCCTTTTTCATGAAATTGCTTCAAGATCCACCAGAGGGTTTCTATATACTCATTTTCATAGGTGATATATGGATTCTCTAGGTCAACCCAATAGCCCATTTTCTCGGTTAGGTCGTTCCATACATCGGTATATTTCATAACCTCGGTACGACAGGCAGCATTATATTCTTCAACGGTAATACTTTTACCGATATCATCTTTGGTAATGCCCAGCTTCTTTTCTACAGCCAGTTCAATAGGTAGCCCATGCGTATCCCATCCGCCTTTCCGTTTTACTCGAAAGCCTTTGAGGGTTTTATAACGACAAAAAATATCCTTAATAGAGCGGGCCATAACATGATGAATTCCCGGCATCCCGTTCGCAGATGGTGGCCCCTCATAAAATATATAAGGTTTAGAAGCAGGCCGGTTAGAAATACTTTTTTCAAATACCTGATTTTTTTTCCAGTATTCTAATATCTCTTTTCCGGTTTTTGATAAATCAAGTTGCTTATATTCTTTGTACATCAGTGCTTTAACTCCCAAATTTAAGGATGCAAAGTTAAGAATTTTAAGTCTTATAATGCAGTTTTTTGGAATCATTCATTCGCGAAAATTTGGCAAACAAACAAGGCACGTATTTTGTGTAAATTAGCCTTTAAGTTTTTAGATTATGAGAAATATATACATGCGCCGTGGCATTTGGCTTATATTTTTAGGGATAGCCTTAAATCTATTAGGATATTACCTGATGGGAGAGGAGATATACAAGTATGGCTGGGCAATGATAAGTGGTACCCTTGCATTTGGCTTTGGCTTTTTATCAGTAATTTATAGCTTGATACGTAAAATGGACCGGAAAGCTATTTTGAAGGAACGGGCTGAGGATGCAGAGGGGTAGTGGGTTGAATATTGATTGTATTGGTGGTTTCTATGACGAGCAAATTAACGTCATTTCGAACACCTTAACAGTTTTTTCAATTGAAAAGTATTATTGAAAGGTGGAGAAATCTGTTCACTAAAGCGTATTATTTCAATCGAAATTCTCTTTTCACTCAACAGATTTCTCCACGCATTAAAGACTGTTTATTAAATAATATAGTGCCTGCGTGTTCGAAATGACGGATTAATATTCAGCGTGTCGTGTGTGCTTAACTTTACCTCAAATATCCCAAGTATCTCCATTCACCTTGGCAATCTTTCTTCTTTTTCTTTTATCAAGCAAGACCAGTAAAGCAGGCAGCAGGGTCAGGTTTGATACCAGTGCGATGATCAGCGTGATGGAAAGTAATAATCCCAATATCATGGTGCCACCAAAGGTGCTGGCTGTGAATATTCCAAACCCGAAGAACAGAACCAAAGCAATGTGTGTCATGCTTATGCCGGTTTCTATGATGGTATCAGAAATCACTTTTGATGTGCTGAAATCAGTAGACAGTAATTCCTGTTGGTACCTGGTTAAAAAATAAATGGTTTGGTCGGAAGCAAGTCCGAAAGCGATTGTAAATATCAGAATTGTTGAAGGCTTAAGTGGAATATTGAAAAATCCCATTAGCCCTGCAGTAATAATCAATGGAATAACATTAGGAAGCAGCGAGATGAACATGATCCTAACATCTTTAAATTGTGCAAGGCGTAATAGCGAAATCAGAGCAATTGCCAATAGAATACTTTCCATGAGGTGCATCAGCATGTAATCAGTTCCTTTAGAAAAAATAATACTCGATCCGGTTAGCAGTACATCATAGCGCTCCGGTTTTAAAATGGAGTCGATACGAGGTTTCAGCTCTTTAAGCAGCTCATTCATACGTTTAGAGCCCACATCAGCCATTTGGAAACTGACTCGTGCAACCTGCTTATTGCTATCCACAAAGCCTTTAAGCATATCATTGTTTCCGCCCGAATTTCCCAGGTAACTCAGAACGAAGTTCTTCTCCATATCATTGGGGATTCGGAAAAACTGCGGATCGCCGTTATAAAATGCTTGCGATGCGTATTTTAATGCTTTATTCAAAGATACTGAACGTGAAAATTCAGGGTATTCAGAGATTATTTCTTCCATTCTATCAACTTTTTTAATGGTCGATAAGTTCAGGACTCCATTTTTTTTGCGTGTATCAATACTCACTTCTAGAGGTAAAATTCCTTCGAAGTTCTTTTCAAAAAATTTAAGGTCGCGGATAATGGGAGAGTTCTGCGGAAGATCATCTACCACATAGCCATTCACATTGATCTTTAACACTCCAATCATAGAGATCAGGGTGATGATCATTGTAACACTATAGATCAGCTTGCTGCGATGATGCACCAGATAGTCGGTTTTTACCAATAACTTATGTAAAATGCTGTTATCATGCTCTTCTTGAGCTTTCAATGCGGGTACTGGTAAGTAGCTGAAAATAATTGGGATCAGGCACAGGCAAATAAACCAGGTAGCCATCACATTCAAGGCAGCGACCACTCCAAATTCAACTAGCAGGGCGCTACCCGTGAAAAATAACACGCCAAATCCAATAGCCGCGGTAATGTTGGCAATTAGGGTAGTTTCAGAGATACGTAGGATAGTAACATGAAGTGCTTTGGCCTTGTCGCCATGTTTACGAAGTTCATTATGATATTTATTCAGTAGCAAAATACTATTCGGAATGCCAATGATCACAATCAAAGGTGGTATCAGTCCAGTGAGGATGGTGATTTCATACCCGAACATAACCAGTGTTGCCAAACTCCAGATTACGCCAACGATCACCAGCAGAATTGGAAAAATTACAGGGTAAAGCCGGCGGAAAAATATAAACAAGATTACGGCCGCAACTAAAATAGATAGACCAAGAAAAAGTACAAACTCTTTAGATACCAATCGCATTACTGCGGTACGGATGAAGGGCAGTCCGGAGTAATGCACTTCCAACTTATTCCTTTTACTGAAAGCATCGGCTTTATCAAGAATCGATTGAATAATCGGAGCTCTTTTTTTGGTATTTAGTATTTTCGTGTCAATATTAATCGCCATTAAAGTGGCATGGCTTTCTTTGTTGTAGAGCAAACCCTCATAAAACGGAAGCTCATAAATTCGTTGCTTGATACTGTCCATTTCAGTATCGCTTAGCACGGTGGTTCCGCTCAGCTGTTTTAATACAAACCGCTGATTGCTGGTGTCTTTCTGTAAGTCGTATAGATTTCCAATAGAAAGAACCTGTTTAATTCCCTCAACCTTTTGGATTTCTGCAGCCAGCGCTTTCCATTCATTAAATTGGTCTTTTTTTAACAGATCAGGAGAACTTACCCCCAAAACCATCATGTTTCCATCTTCGCCAAACTGGCTTTTGAAATTATTGTACTTGATGAAAGCAGAGTCTGTTAAAGGCAGAATTTTACTTCCCATGAAAGATAGCTTGACATAACTAGCTTTCCATGCCATGAACACTGTAAATAGAAAGAAAACTACAAGAATAGCTATTCGGTTAGAAAGTATAAATTTGGAAAAGTTATTCCACATACTGCACGTTTTAGGATAAATGCAAAAGCCTGAGCGTAAAACTACAAAAATTCTTAATTTGGACTTTCAATAATCTTTTATTTCAGTATTTATACCTTAATAATATAATTTTTGGCCTTGATTCGGATAAATTATACATCCTAAGGGTGATTTAAAATTAAGCATGAAGAAGTTTTTTAAAGGATTTTATTTTGCATGTAAGGGAATCAGCTATTCGTTCAGTACGCAGCTGAACTTCAGAATTCATTGTCTAATTGCATTATTTGTTATTAATGCAGGATTTTACTTTGCCCTGAATACTGTTGAATGGTTATGGATCATTACAGCAACCGCTGTGGTATTTATTGCCGAGCTTTTTAATACGGCCATAGAAACCCTGGTGAATTTGGTTTCGCCAGATTTCAATTCCAAGGCGGGTCTTATTAAGGATATTTCTGCAGCAGCGGTTATGATTGCTGCCATCATGGCTCTGATAATTGGAGTATTGATATTTTTACCAAAGATCATCGATGCTGCATAAAACTAGGGGTATAGTTTTTAAAACCACCGATTACTCTGAAAGTAGTGTGGTTGTGCAGGTTTTTACTGAAACATTTGGTCTGCAGTCGTACCTGATTAATGGAATCAAGAG
>CAMDKO010000144.1 GCA_945901155.1 Pedobacter schmidteae | reverse complement strand
ATCATCATTCTCCAGCGATATGCCCTGATTAGATGAGCAAGGTAAGCAAAGAGTACAGATGCAAAAACCCAAGCATATTCAGCTTTCCGCAAATCTTCCAGCAGTAAATCTAGATCCTGATCTTTGAACGCAAAGTATAAAAGTACTATGCCAGTTAATAATAGTATAAGATATTTAAAGCCTTTAGCCATAACCTGTTTCAAAAATTATATTCTTATTTAAGTATCATATTATCAATAATACGGATTGAACCTACTTTTGCCGCAACTAAGGCAATCAAGCTAGTGGGACGTTTTGAAGAGGTGGCTTCAAATGAATTTGCGTTAAAAATCTCAAAATACTCAACTTCTATACCCGGAGCAGATTTCAAGAAAGATTCTGCTTCTTTTTTGATCTGAGGAATAGCTTTGGTTTTAAAGTGTTCTTTTACTTTAGTTAGCACTTTAGATAAAGCAAGTGCATTCTTTCTGTCGTCGGGCGATAAATAAATATTTCTGGAGCTCATTGCCAATCCGTCATTTTCACGGATAATAGGGCAAAGCACAAGCTTGATCTTTAAAAATAGCTTTTTGATCATGTAAGAGATCACCATAAACTGTTGGTAATCTTTTTGTCCAAAAAAAGCATACTGCGGATTTATGGTATCAAATAATTTTTTAACAATCTGGGTAACACCTTGGTAATGTCCTGGCCTAATCTTTCCTTCAAGAATTTTGTCAAGATTACCAAGCTCAATAGTCCATTGCTCGGCACTAGTATACATTTCATCAACATCAGGGATAAAAAGTACATGACAATTAACTTTTTCCAACTTTCTGATATCATCCTCAACCGGCCGAGGATAGTTTTCAAGATCTTTTTTATCGTTAAATTGAGTAGGATTTACAAAAATACTACAAACAATAACATCAGCTTTTTGTTTGGCAAGTTTAATCATAGATAAATGCCCATCATGTAATGCACCCATAGTTGGAACAAAACCTATGGATTTACCTGATGCCCTCAATTCATTCAAATAATTATGAACCGCTTGTCTGCTGTTAAAGATTTTCAAAATATAAACTGATTTTACTAGGGTCAAAAATGGTTAAATACTTTGCGAGAACCAAAACGATTTGCGTAATTCATTGATATTTCATAAGATAATGCTTATCTTTGCTCTTCTAATTTTTTTACAACCCCAAATTAACCAAAACGGAGATGGCAAAAACCAAGATTCTTTTTATTACGCATGAGATGTCGCCTTTCCTAGAATTAACCAAAATTTCTGAGATTACACGTCACCTGCCACAGGCAATGCAGGACAAAGGGTTCGAAATACGTATCCTGATGCCCCGCTTCGGAAATATTAACGAACGTCGTAACAGGCTTCATGAAGTAATTCGACTTTCGGGCATGAACATTATCATTAACGACAATGATAATCCTCTGATAATCAAGGTTGCTTCAATCCCTTCAGCTCGTATGCAGGTTTATTTCCTTGATAATGAGGAATATTTTCAAAGAAAACATGTTTTTGCAGACAATAGCAATAAGTTTTATGAAGATAATGACGAACGTACAATATTCTTCTGTAAGGGCGCTCTTGAAACAGTCAAAAAATTAGGCTGGTCTCCAGAAATTGTTCATTGCCATGGCTGGATGAGTGCATTAGTACCTGCTTATTTAAAAACCATATACAAAGACGATCCAACTTTCAAAAATTCTAAAGTTGTTTACTCTGTTTATGATGATCATTTCCCGAACGCATTAAATTCTGATTTTGCAAAAAAAGCAATTATGAATGGGATGAATGCTGAACATACTCAAATGTATTCAGAGGCTACTAATACCGCTTTGAACCTGGGTGCAATTTCGTACTCAGATGCAGTTGTTTATGCTAGTGAGAACATCAATGAGGAAGTGTTAAAGTTTGTTAAAAAAGGCAATAAACCAACCCTGGAGTTCAATTCTACTTCAGATTACGAAAATTATTACAACCTTTACGAAGAAATAGTTAGCGAAGAAATTATTTCATTAGTGTAAAAGTAAATAAGCGAATGACCTGAACCACTTGACAGGATTAAGATTAGTCAGGAGTGAATTAATGGTAGAGTCATGGGGCTTTTAAAAAAAAATGTAATACAGATGAAATTATACAAACTAGACTTATTAACGCTGTTGATAGGTCTTTTTATTTTAAGTGGCTGTCAGGAAACAGAAACAATTGGGCTTGATGTTGACCCTGCCACAGAGATTAAAGGAAGTTTAATAGACACCATCACAGTTATTACATCAACCGTAGCTGAAGATACCATCATTACCAATACCCTAGAACAGTATCCCCTTGGATATCTAAATGACCCAATAATGGGTAAAACTACAGCAAACATTGCATTGTCTTTGACACTTGATCCACCGGGACTTACATTTGGCACAAACCCTGTATTAGATTCAGCCGTATTAGTTTTATATTATGGCAAAGAGTTTCATGGTGATAGTACCTCAAAATACCAGGTTGAAGTTCATCAGCTGAATGAGGCATTAACTGAATCAACTCCGTATTATAATACAAAGCCAGTAACCTATTCTAGTTCTATTCTTGGCAGTAAATTTCTAAGATTCAACATAAAGGACAGTGTTAAAGTAACTGAATTAGTTACTGGTAAACCAGATGTGCAAAAATCAAAACCACCTCATATTCGAATTACCTTAGATCCAAACTTCATTAAAACTAACATTGTGAATGCTCCTGCAACAGTTCTAGCAAGCGATTTAGAACTTAATAAATCAATAAAAGGACTTTATGTTACAGTAAATAAAGCCCAAACCACAGGTGCCGGAGGAATAGCATTTTTGAATCTAACAGACTCAAGCCGACTAGAAGTTTACTTTAAAAGCGAGAATGGAGCATTAATTGATACCACACTTCACAAATTCCCAATTAAGAATAATGGAGCACCGGTAATTGCTGATTTTAAGCATGATTATACTGGCACAAATATTCAAACACAGCTAAGTAATCCAAACACAAAATTTGACTTTACTTATGTCCAAGGTCTAGGCGGACTTCGGACACGAATTCGCTTTCCATATCTTGATAAGTTAAAAAGCCTTGGCAATATTACCATTAATAAGGCTGAGCTTATTGTGTCTGTTGTAGGTGGAACAGACAAATTCCAGCCTGCCCAAAGATTATTACTTTACCAGAACGACATTGCAAGCCAAAGGCAATTTGTTCCAGATTTTAGCACTAATCCTGTGTTTTCAATGACTGACTATGATTTTGGCGGTTACTACGACAAAACTAATAAGCGATATAAGTTTGTCATTACAACCTATATCCAAGACATCTTAAAGGGTAAATTAAAGCAATACGATACATTCATTGCTCCAATCAACTTGAATTTTAACCGTCAACAAGGTCCTGTTTCGTCAGGCACAACAGCTACCAGTGCTGTTATTGGCAGTGGCAAGGCCGGTGTTAGTTATAAAATGAAGCTGAATATCATTTATAGTAAAATTAACTAGACCAATAATTCCCGATTCCTCAAAAAACATTAATACAAATCAGTAACTTAGAGAGCATCTAAACTACTGACATTATGTGCGGAATAGTTGGTTACATTGGCTTCCGCGAAGCCTGGCCTATTGTTATAAAAGGATTACGCCGCCTGGAATACCGCGGTTACGACAGCGCCGGTATTGCGCTGATGAACGAGACTCTTAACATTTATAAGAAAGCAGGTAAAGTTAGTGATCTTGAAAAATCTGTAGAAAACGAGGATCTAAAAGGCACAATTGGGATGGGCCATACCAGGTGGGCCACCCATGGAGAACCATCCGATCGAAATTCACATCCCCATACTTCTGGTGATGACCGATTAGCTATTATTCACAATGGTATCATTGAGAATTATTCTACACTAAAGGAAGCACTCCTATCCCGAGGCCATATTTTTAAAAGTGATACGGATACAGAAGTCCTTATTCACCTGATTGAGGATATTCAGCAGCAAACCGGACTGGATCTCAGAGAATCAGTCAGAATAGCTTTGAATGAGGTGATAGGTGCTTATGCCATTGTGATTATGAGCAAGGATGAACCCGACGAACTCATTGCAGCACGCAAAGGCAGTCCAATGGTTCTTGGCGTTGGAGAAAAAGAATATTTCATTGCTTCTGATGCTTCTCCAATAATAGAGTACACCAAAAATGTGATCTATTTAAATGATAATGAGATCGCTTATATAAAAAGGAATGAATTGCTGATCAAAAATATCAACAATGTGGTTCAAATTCCATACGTTCAAGAGCTGGAGCTAAAACTGGAGATGCTTGAGAAAGGCGGATTTGATCATTTCATGCTGAAAGAAATCTATGAACAACCCCGTTCTATCAAAGATTGTATGCGAGGCCGTATCTATCCGCAAAAGGCACTGGTACAACTCGGTGGTATCAAAGAATATGCAGAAAAACTCAAAAATATAGACCGGATCATCATTGTTGCTTGTGGGACATCCTGGCATGCCGGACTGGTTGGGGAGTATCTTATTGAAGAATATGCGCGCATCCCTGTTGAGGTAGAATATGCTTCAGAGTTCAGGTATCGTAACCCAATAATTTCAGAAAAAGACATCGTAATTGCGGTATCCCAATCGGGAGAAACAGCCGATACCATGGCGGCTATTGAACTAGCTAAGGAAAAAGGTGCAACCATCTTTGGTATATGCAATGTAGTGGGTGCTTCAATCCCAAGACTTAGCCATGCAGGAGTTTATACTCATGCAGGGCCAGAAATAGGTGTTGCGTCAACCAAGGCTTTTACAGCTCAGGTAACTGTTCTGACATTAATGGCCTTGTACATGGCTCAGCAAAAAGGCACAATCACTCAAAGCAAATTGATTGATCTACTGACTGAACTCGACAATATCCCATCCATGGTTGAAAAATGCCTGCTATCAAACGACAGGATTAAAGAGATTGCTTCAAAATTCAAAGATGCAAGAAATTTCCTGTTTCTGGGCAGAGGAAGTGGATTTCCGGTAGCATTGGAAGGCGCACTGAAGCTCAAAGAAATATCTTATATCCATGCAGAAGGTTATCCTGCAGCAGAGATGAAGCATGGTCCGATTGCGCTGATCGATGAAGAGATGCCTGTAGTATTCATTGCCACTAAAAACTCTTCATACGAAAAGGTCATCAGCAATATCCAGGAAGTAAAAGCCAGAAAAGGTAAAATAATTGCCATAGTTACCGAAGGGGATACCACGGTTAAAAATATGGCAGATTACGTAATTGAAATACCTGATGCCGACGAAATCTTTTTACCACTTCTTGCTACGATACCTTTACAGTTACTTTCATACCATATTGCAGTAATGAGAGGATGCAATGTTGATCAGCCAAGAAATTTAGCAAAATCGGTTAC
>CAMDKO010000143.1 GCA_945901155.1 Pedobacter schmidteae | reverse complement strand
GATTTTCAATTGGTTTTTTATTTTTTAACTCCTTAAAACTCATAAAAAAATCATTCAGAAATGAAATAATTTTGTTTCTTTGCACAAATTAATTTCTTCGTGCCAAATATTTTTAAAAGATTTCTTGTTTTTCTTGTATTGGCTTCATTAGGGCTACAAAGTTTGGTTATATATGTCCCTCAGGGGATTAATGACTTGACCAAAATATGGACATTTGAACTAAGTGAAGAAACTGATAATTCTGAAATAAAGAAAGAAAAATCCAAAAACGAGAAAGAAAAAGTTGAATACGACTGGTTTCATTCATCAAATTCATTTCAATTTGTATTAAATTGTGCGTTGCTTACTCATAACAGATTTTTTTGTAATTATCTATCTCCTGTACCTTCTCTTTTAAATCCCCCTCCCAAAATGTTGTCGTAAAACAGCATTTTACTCTATCAATTTTTCTCGCTGTTTTATATCTCCTGCTCTTGCGGGTAACCCTTATTGTTCTTTTTTTTCACTCACATTTTTTTCAATTAGTATAAAGCAGAAACTTATTTTATGAAACACCAAGAAGAAACACTAACAGGTAGATTAAGCTACTTTTTAAACCCTTTTGACAAACGCTATGAAGATTTAACAAAAGGAAATATATCAGGAAATATTATTAAAGATCTCACAGCAGGTTTAGTAGTTGCGATGGTTGCCATACCCATGGCTATGGGCTTCGCAATGGCTTCGGGTTTGCGCCCCGAGCAAGGAATTGTCGGAGGTGCTGTGGCAGGCTTACTTGGCGCTTTGTTTGGCGGTTCAAAATATCAAGTGTATGGACCAACCGCCGCTTACATTCCCATTATTGGCGGTTTAATGGCAACTTACAATCATGGGTTTTTAATTCTCGCATCCATTATTGCGGGAGTTCTATTGATGATTAGTGGAGTTGCAAAATGGGGACGGATAATAGCGAAAGTTCCAAATTCCATTGTAGTTGGATTTACTATCGGGATTGCTGTTGTTATTGCTTTTTCGCAAATGGGCGAAGTACTTGGCTTTAAAAGTAAATTGGGCTATGGATTAGGTGAGCAAATTCAAAATATTTTCAACTATTTAAGCGAGTTTAATGTTTATGCTCTCATTATTGCTATTGCAACTTTTATTTTGTGCAGAGTAGCAAAAAAAGTATCTGTCTTTTTACCGGGACCATTACTTGGTTTGGCTCTCGGATTTGTTGCAGCAAAAACCTTTTGGGCTGAAAATGGATTGGTATTGATTAAAGATAAATACGGTTCAATACCTACTAACTTTTTTGTTTTTACAATGCCTGTTCTCCCAGCAAGTTGGAATGCCCAAATTATTTTTGATTTAGTGTATTATGTTGTAGCAATTTATTTTATAGCAGCAGTAGAGAGTTTGCTTTGTTCACGAATGGCTGACCGCCTTGCAAACAACAAAGGGACACCCTTTAACCCAAACAAGGAGTTTTGGGGGCAAGGAATGGTAAATATTTTTACTCCGCTATTTAATGGATTTCCGCACACGGGGGCTTTGGCAAGAACTGCGGTAAATATTAAACTCGGTGCAATTTCGCCATTAGCCGGAATAGCCAAATTTACTTTTAAACTTTTGTTGGCCGCCTTTCTTGCAACATATCTGGAAGAAGTTCCGATGGCTTGTATCGGTGGAATTTTGCTTTATGTTGCATTTAATATGGTTAAAGTAGGTGAATTGAAAGAAATCTTTTCAATGAGAAGCAATATTCATCTCATGTTAATGATTTACGCGGCTGTTATGCTTCCGTTTTTCGGTTTTCTGGCCGCTGTGTTGAGTGCCATCGCAATATATATTATACTGAACTATATGGGAGAGCATCATATCATCAAAAAATTCGATAAAGCAGACCATATTTACAGAGCATTTAATTTTATGACAGGTAAAAAAAACAACACAGAAAAATTTGATTAATTATTAAAAGCATCATGTTCGAGTTAAATAATAAGGTAATTATAGTCAGCGGCGGCACCGGTATTTTGGGTGGCGCATTTATAAAGGCCATTGCCAGTCAGGGTGGTAAAGTGGTTATTCTGGGTAGGAATGAACAAGTTGGAAATAAAAGAGCTGCCGAGATCAATAAGGAAGGTGCTGAAGCCATATTTATACCTGCTAATGTTCTTGAAAAGGATGATCTTGAACTGGCAAAGGACAAAGTGTTGAGTACTTTTGGCCGCATTGATGGTTTAGTGAACGGGGCGGGTGGCAATATTCCGGAGGCTGTTTTATCTCCCGATAAAGATGTATTTGATTTGAACATTGAAGGTGTTCAAAAAGCAATGAACCTGAATCTTTGGGGAACGGTACTTCCTGTTCAGGTATTCGGACCAGAGATTGTCAAATCTGGTAATGGAAGTATTGTGAATATTTCTTCGGTGAGTTCTGTCAGAGCTATCACCAAGGTTTTGGGTTATAGCATGGGAAAGGCGGCTATTGATTGTTATACCAAATGGTTTGCCGTTGAGATGGCAAATCGTTACGGCGATAAGATCCGCATGAACTCGATTATGCCCGGTTTCTTTTTAACTGAACAAAATCGCACATTATTAACCCAGCCTGATGGATCTTTAACCAGTAGGGGGCATTCCATCATCAGTCATACTCCCTTCAAAAGATTCGGAAATCCTGAAGAATTATGCGGTGCACTGATCTGGCTTTTGAGTGATGCATCAAAGTTTGTTACTGGAACAACTGTTGGGGTAGATGGTGGTTTCACGATTAATGGAGGAGTTTAATTGATTAAGCCAATGGAACAAATCATTCATCCATCTTATGCTAATGTTCACTATCGGATGGAGCAAACTATGCGTTGGTTTGGTCCAAATGATTCAGTTTCCCTGTCTGAGATCAAACAAGCCGGATGTACAGGCGTAGTATCGGCATTGCACCACCTACCTGTTGGTGAGGTATGGTCGGTAAATGAAATTACTATCAGAAAGGAATTAATTGAAGCTGCAGGAATGCAATGGACCGTGGTGGAAAGCGTTCCGGTTCATGAGGCTATAAAAACTCAGGCCGAGGGTTTTGAACACTATATTTTAAACTATCAGCAGACTATTCGTAACCTTTCTGAATGCGGAATCAAAAATGTAACCTACAATTTTATGCCTGTTCTGGACTGGACCAGAACCGATTTAAACCATCAGTTAGCCGATGGCTCCAAAACTATTCGGTTTGAAATGGCTGCATTGGCTGCATTTGATATATTTCTATTAAAAAGAAAGAATGCAAGTCATGACTATGATGCCCCGACTAATAAAAGGGCTGAGCAATTAATGTCATCCATGACTGAAGCTGATGTAAATCTTTTGGTTCAAAATATGCTCAAAGGCTTGCCGGGTAGCGATGAAGGATTTACGATGGAGCAATTTAAAAAAGCATTAGCCACCTATGATACTATTGATAGAGATCAATTGCAGAAGAATCTCATTTATTTCTTAAAAAATATTGTTCCCGTGGCCCAAGATTCTGGTGTGCTTATGTCTATTCACCCGGATGATCCACCCTTTGCTGTTTTAGGATTGCCCAGAGTAGTAAGCTGTGCAAAAGACATCGAAGCTTTGATTTCAGCAGTTCCATCGATTCATAACGGACTCTGTTTTTGTACCGGTTCATTTGGTGTACTAGCAAGCAATGATTTGCCAGCTATGGCACGGGCTTTTGCTGATAGAATTCACTTTATCCATTTAAGAAGTACCAGAAGAAATGAATACGGCGATTTTTTTGAAGATAATCACCTCGAGGGCAATGTAGATATGTATGCAGTGATGAGCGAATTGGTTCTAGCTATGCAAAATAGAAAATGCTCCATTCCTGTCCGACCTGATCATGGTCACCAAATTCTGGATGATCTAAAAAAGGTTACTTACCCTGGATATCCTGCAATTGGGAGGCTTCGCGGACTTGCAGAAATACGTGGTCTTGAATTGGGGGTTTTGAGAAGTTTGCAGGAAAAAAATTAAAATCAGCTTTTTTCGATACTTTTAATAAAAAAATAACCCTATGAAAAAAATAGTATTAATTTTAATGCTTCTTATGAGCCAATTTAGCTTTGCGAAGCCAACAGACAACCGATTTTTCGAGTTAAGAGTATATTATTGCAATCCTGGTAAATTGGATGCACTAGTTGAGCGGTTCAGAGACCATACGGTAAACTTGTTTAAAAAGCATGGAATTGAAGGACTTGGCTATTGGATACCCACTAAAAACACGGATAATACATTCTATTATTTGACGGCTTACCCGAGTAAAGAAGCTAGAGATGCATCATGGAAAGCTTTTGCAGCTGACCCAGAATGGAAAGAAGTTGCCAAAAAATCAGAAGAAAATGGAAAAATTATTGCCAAAGCCACCATTCATTTCTTAAAAGCAACAGATTATACCCCCAAAATTAAAGCATCAAAAGGAGGCGAAATGCGCACTTTTGAAATGCGGATCTATACTGCCTTGCCTGAAAGAATTCAAAATCTTGAATCTCGTTTCAGAGATCATACCATGAAGATTTTCAAGAATAATGGTATGGATAACATCGCATATTTTACAACTATTGAAAGTGATTCTTCAGTACAAGCCAAATTACTTTATTTTCTTGCCTACAAAAATGAGGCTTCTGCAAAATTATCATGGGAGAATTTTCGTAAAGATCCCGATTGGATAAAGGCAAGCACTGCATCTGAGGTAAGTGGTAAAATTGTAGAAAAGGTAGAATCTGTATACATGCAACCTACCGCATTCTCAAAATTTAAATAAGCAGTATTGATTGTTAGAATTAATAAATAAAAAAGGGCTCTAAAATTTTAGAGCCCTTTTTTTTAATTATAGCCGCCAATATTCTTTCACGATTATATTCCTTTCAAATCAATGCTGCTATTTGGTGCAAAATCTATCTGAATAAATCCTGATTCAGATTTACTAATCTTTATTTTTCCGTTGATCTTTTGTTCAAATTTTGCGAAAGGAGATTTTACTTTCAAGCTTCCGCCTTTCTCGGAATGAATGTTTCAGGATTCAAATTTCCATTGTGCTTTTTAGCACTGATAAGGAATGTGGAATTAATTCGATATCAAAATTATCCGGAAGGTTTTTAAACTTAAACCAGCCAACAGGATTCATAATATGATATCTCTGATTCATTTTTTAGGTAGAAATCATCCTTTACTTGAAATCTTTAAAGTCTAGCTCTTGAAATACAATTCCTTCATAAGGTGATTTGATTCCTGCTTCATAAAAGCAAGCAAGATTGGAGTTGGCGAGCACCACTAGATTAGAATAAGCCGAAGGTCCATCATGCAATACATTCTTCAATTTCCAGCTCTTGCCCCTGTCAGTAGAGATCCTTACGGTCATATTGCTTCTTAAATTGGTACTTGCCGGGTTTGAAAAAGCAAGAAAGGGCTTTCTTCCCTTTTTATCATACCAGATCATGCTGGCCTGACAGATGGGCTCAATCAGTGTA
>CAMDKO010000142.1 GCA_945901155.1 Pedobacter schmidteae | reverse complement strand
AGAATGTTGATCTTGTCTATCTCTTGATGATCAACCATCGACACGGCAAAGGCCAAGGCTTCCTGCTCAATCATTATTCGTAAATCGGTACGATTTTTTTCATTGAGCTGTTTTGAATCCCTCAGAATAGGATGCTTAAAATTTTTGGGTAGGATCACCGCTGCAGCAAAAACTGGCCCGGCCAAACAACCTCGCCCGGCTTCATCACAACCCGCTTCAATCCATTCATCCTGAAAATAAGGTAACAACATATTTAAAGATCAGAAAAAAACAAATAAATTTGAATTGCTACAGAACTATATAAATTAGGCTAGCCATGATTTGCTAATAAATTTATTAACAACAACTTACCTGACCAGTCTACCCTTCCATTTGTATTTACCTGAATTACCTGCTATTCCTATATAAACCAGGTAGAACATATGAATTAAATTAAGCAAGGGTAAATAATACAACAATTTCATTCTTTTTCGAAAGCGGCAAACAGGGATTAGAAAAATAAATTCAGCAAGCATTTTTAGTAAAATAGTGACAAGGGCAATGAGCCAGAATTTGGGATCAATAAAACCTGCCAGGGCCGTAATAATGATACTGAGGTTAAACAGCCATATTGCTATTCCAATTACTACAATACCTTTGTTTTTATAACTTGTAGTTTTTGAGGCCCATCGTTTACGTTGCTGAATAAATTCACCCAAATTAGCTTTAGCATGTGTGTAAACAGTTGCATCCATTGATTTGCAAAATCCGATCCCATTAGGGTAAGCGGAAGCTACCTTATGCATAAACAATTCATCATCACCTGATGCAAGATGATCAATGCCCTGAAAGCCTTTCAGCTCATGAAAAACATCCCTTCGATAGGCCAGATTTGCTCCGTTACAGGTTGTAGGATTTCCATTGCCAATCCCAGAAGCACCAAGCCCAATCAGAAATAAAAATTCCAAGCTTTGCATTTCCTCAAAAATATTTTGCTCTTCGAAATAAGTAACAGGAGAGGAAATCATTTTATAATCACCTGATTCATATAAGGTTACTATTGACTTGAGCCAGTTTGGCCCCATCCTGCAATCTCCATCGGTACTGATGATAAGCTCTGAGTTTGATACTTTTATAGCTTCTGAAATAGCTTTTTTCTTGTACGAATTAAGTGGCTCTTTTTCATTTAAATTAATCAGTTTTACTCTGGGATCAATAAACGACAAAACAATCTCAGAAGTTCTGTCTTTAGAATGATCATCAACAACTATAAGCTGAAGTAAATGTCCAGGGTAATCTTGAGCGAGAATATCCTGAATAGTAGATTCAATCATTCTTTCTTCATTGCGCGCAGCAATCATAACACAAACCGTAGTTGTGCAAAGCTTATTCTCAGCATTAATTAGCCTGAGCTTTCCCCAGCCTTTTCTCAAATAAAGCATAATCACCCAATAGAATAGGGTAAACAGCGCAATGAGGATACTAATTAGTTGAATGACCAAAGAAATTGAGTTTTAAAACGAAGATAGAACCAAAAATAGCTGGAATAATTAAGTTTATCATCCAAATAGCTGCAATAGCTGCCATAATTGCTATTTCTTGGGTGGTTACAAAAGCAAAAAAATAAGTTGCAACACTTGCCCGAACACCGATATCTAACATGTCAAGAGAAGGAAGTGATGATTGAATAAAATAAAAAACAAACAAGATCATGACCATGTCAAAAGTTTTGATTTCAGGGACAAGAAAATGGATGATTAGAAAATATTGAATTGTAAATATTAAATACCTCGATAGTGAATAAATCAAAATTCTAACCATATCGGCATACTTATACCTTGAAAAAATGATTAAAAATCGCTTCCATCGCTTTAAAAAATTAACTTTTTTTAGAAGGCCGTAAAGCAATTGAATATTAAAGTAAAACAATATAAATAATGAACAATAAAGAAGAATCAGGACACCTAAACCAAAATTTACAAAAGGATTCAAATTGGCAAACCTTAAAATAAAACCGAAAAGGGCCAATGAGCCCAATACATTGGTAACCACCAATTTCGCCATTGCACCAACACTCATGGCAATTAAACCCATTATACGTTTACGCGGCGATAAAAAAAACACTCTACCACCAAATTCGCCAATGCGGTTTGGTGTAAATACTGCCCAGGTCAACCCACAAAAAACAGACTCTACTGCTTTCCAGGTACTAATCTTTTCAAGCCCTCTAACCAGATACTTCCATTTAAGCGCCTCAATAAACCAGTTCAGGAACATGAGTAAAATAATACTACTCATTACTATATATACATCACTTAAGGAAAGTTTGTTAAGCAGCGATACAAAATTGTCTATATTCTGGTTATTACTTAACTTTTGAAATATGAACCAGAAGGCTAGCCCTAAAACGGCAACCTTTATTCCAATACTTAAAATCTTTTTTGACTGGGTGTTCATATAAATACAATGTTAAGCAAAAGAAGGTCAAATTTTTATTTTCAAAATGCTTTGTCTTAAAAACTTAAAAAAGAAGGTAAATTCTTAATATTGCTGAGAATGTTAAAAGAGAAATCAAATGAACGGATAATTCTTGGAATTGATCCGGGAACTAGCGTGATGGGATATGGAATAGTGAAGGAGGTCAAAAGCAACGTTGAACTAATTTGCTTGGGTATTGTAAAAATGGACCACCTTGACGACCACGCCTTAAAACTTAAACATATTTTTGAAAAAACTGTCTTGCTTATTGATCAGTATAAACCCGATTGCTTATCAATTGAAGCCCCTTTTTATGGTAAAAATATTCAGGTAATGCTAAAACTTGGACGTGCACAAGGCGTAGCAATGGCAGCTGCATTATCCAGAAATCTTCCCATATTCGAATACTCTCCCCGAAAAATAAAACAATCCATTACCGGCAATGGTAACTCCTCTAAAGAGCAGGTTGCCGCGATGCTAAAAACCCTTCTGAAATTTTCGGAAACACCTGAATTTCTAGATGCAACAGATGGTTTGGCTGTTGCCGTTTGCCATTCATTTCAGAAAATAAGCACCGCAGGGAATAAAAAAAGCTATTCCGGCTGGGATGCATTCGCTAAGGATAATGTTAAAAGGATAAAAAAGTGAAATCAAAGCTGCACGCGGATAGCTTCAGCGATCTCAGTTAATCTTTCTTCAGATAATTTTAATTTTGGGCGGCTGAAGTTCATATCATCCATGGTATTCATTGGGATAAGATGAATATGGGCATGAGGAACCTCAAGACCAATCACTGTTAATCCTATTCGCTTACAGGGAATGGCTCTTTTCAAACCTACAGCTACAATCTGAGCAAACATCATCAATCCAAAATAGGTTTCGCTATCCAAATCAAACAGGTAATCAACTTCCTTTTTTGGTATTACAAGAAGGTGGCCTTCAGTGAGTGGGTTGATATCTAAAAATGCCAAATATTCAAGTGTCTCAGCAACTTTATGTGCGGGTATTTGACCGGCTACAATTTTTGAGAATATTGATTCCATAAAGTTGTAGGTAATAAGTTATAGGTTATAAGTTATAGGTAATAAGTAATAGGTAATAAGTTATAGGTGATAAGTAATAGGTAATAAGTTATAGGTATTAAGTTATAGGTAATAAGTTATAGGTATTAGGTTATAGGTAATAAGTTATAGGTAATTAGTTTTATGCTGCTATTTAGGACAGAATTAAGGTTGTTTATTAACTATCGGCTTATCTCAATGATCTCAAACTCGATCTTTCCTGCCGGAACTTCAATTTCAGCTTTATCACCTACGCTTTTGCCTAAAAGGCCTTGTGCAATGGGTGATTTTACTGATATCCTACCTGATTTTAAATCTGCTTCAGATTCTGAAACTAATTGATAGGTCATTGTAGCACCATTATTCATGTTTTTTATCTTAACAATCGATAAAGCAAGAACTTTTGTTGAATCCAATTTTGATTCATCAATTAAACGGGCATTTGCCAAAACATTAGTTAATTTTGATATTTTCGATTCATGATGCCCCTGAGCTTCTTTTGCGGCATCGTATTCTGCATTTTCAGATAAATCACCTTTATCTCTAGCTTCTGCAATAGCCTTTGAAATCTGAGAACGACCCTCAGTTTTTAATACATGAAGCTCCTCTTTCAGCTTTTCTAATCCTTCAAGGGTATAATAAGTTACTTCCGTCATATCTCACAATTTTATAATTATACTTAAAAACAAACAAGACTATGTCGGCCTAAGCCAATATAGTCTTGCTCGTATCAATACGAAGATAATATTTTTGGTTTCAGATTTCCAAATTTCTAGTATGAAAACCTGCCTTTGTTATTGAGTATCAATGAATAATTTTAATCTCAAAATAAGGGTATCAGTACTTTTAATTTTTGAGCAAGCACTTCCGAGATCTTTCGATAAGACTCATGAGTCCAACCTGCAATGTGCGGACTTAGAATTACTTTTTTATTTTCAGACAGCTCTGCAAACCATTCCTGCTCTGCCAGTGCTGGAAATTTTTCAAGCTCCAGAACATCCAAACCGGCTGCAGATATTTTCCCATTTTTCAATCCATTTAAAACAGCCCTGGTATTGACCACCTCTCCCCTAGATGCGTTCAGAAGCAGGATTTGTTTTTTAAAATGAAATAGGTACTCCTCATTAAGAAGTTGCCGTGTTTCAAAAGTAAGCGGAATATGAAAACTCAAGATATCTGCTTCTTTTACCACCTGCTCCATACTTACTTCCTGTGCAAAAGCATCAGAAAATCCTGTTTTATACTTGTCGTATGCAATCACCTTTGCCTCAAAGCCGGATAATTTTCGGGCCAACATCTGACCGGTATTTCCATACCCAATTATGGCAACAGTTTTCCCTTTAAGCTCATAACCCCGGTTACCTTCCCTATTCCAAATTCCATGTCGAACCTCATCATCTGCAACATTCAAATTATTTAAAAGCGAAAGCAACATCCCAATTACATGTTCTGCCACCGCATCACGGTTGCCTTCAGGCCCGTTAATGCATTTTATTCCTTTTGAAATGGCATATTCTTCATCCACATTATCCATTCCGGCACCGGCGCGGGCAATAACTTTTAAATTTACCCCCGCATCGATAATTTCACGGTCGATATTAAATTTGGTACGGATAGCTATACCTGAATATTCAGAAAGTACGGCAATGGTTTCCTCCCTACTGATGAGCGGTCGGTCATCACATTCAAAGCCCATTTTCTCAGCCTCCTCTTTAAAAGTAGGATGCAAATAATCTGCGATAAGTATTTTTTTATTCATGTCGCTAAAAACTATCTCGTTGAACTAATCAGGTTGGTAAGTTTTACAAAATCATCCACACTGAGGCGCTCGGCCCTAAGATCGAGCATTGGGTCATCACCCATACTTTCCTTATTAAAAATAGAAGATAGTGCATTTCTCAAGGTTTTTCGTCGTTGATTGAATCCTGCCTTAACCACTTGCCAGAATAGCTTTTCATCACAATCAAGTTTTGA
>CAMDKO010000141.1 GCA_945901155.1 Pedobacter schmidteae | reverse complement strand
CAATGTTAAGGCAAGAGCATTGCTTTCTTAAAATTTTTGTTTCTTTGTACGTTATACATATATCCAAAATGGCCTGGTTCAAGAGAGAAAAAAAGGGGATAATTACTTCTACCGAGGATAAAAAAGAGACACCTGATGGGATGTGGAATAAATGCCCTTCCTGTAAAAAGCCTTTGCACTATGCAGAGCAAGTAGAAAATAAATACGTTTGTCAATATTGCGCTTATCATTTACGGATTGGCTCTAAAGAATATTTTGAAATCCTTTTCGATGACAATCAGTTCACAGAACTATTTGAAAACATCCGCTCTGGAGATCCTTTAAATTTTACCGATTCAAAAAAATATACAGAACGGCTGGAAGAAAGTTATCTAAAAACCGGGCTAAACGATGCGATACGATCAGGAACTGGGAAATTAGATGGGCAGGATATTGTAATTGCTTGCATGGATTTCAACTTTATTGGTGGTTCAATGGGTTCAGTTGTAGGCGAAAAAATTGCCCGCTCTATTGATTATAGCATCAAAAACAAGATTCCATTCATGATGATCTCTAAATCTGGCGGTGCCAGAATGATGGAAGCCGCATTTTCATTAATGCAGATGGCAAAAACATCGGCCAAATTAGCCCTTCTAAGCAAGGCAAAGATTCCATATATATCTTTATTGACCGACCCTACCACAGGCGGTGTGACAGCTTCTTATGCTATGCTAGGGGATATCAATATTTCTGAACCTGGAGCATTGATCGGATTTGCTGGCCCCAGAGTAATTAAAGAAACCATTAAAAAGGATTTACCCAAAGGATTTCAGACTTCAGAATTCGTTTTAGAACACGGTTTCCTAGATTTTATCGTCGATAGACGACAAATGAAAACTAAATTGGGATCGTTTTTAAGGATGCTTAGTAGTAAATAGTTAGTAGAACTACACCATACACATCCAATAAATAGTATCAATTTGGGTTAAAACAACAAATTACTGCTCAACAGGATTGTTAGATTAAATAAAATTTAAAGTTTCTGCAATATTTCTGCCACCTTTCGTTCAAACATGAGTTGCCATTCGGGTGCTAAGTTGGTATCTGAGTCTTCCTGAGCTTCTCCTGTATTCCTTAATTGTTCGGCAGTTGGCGCATAATAGATATAACCATTAGTATAAGCTGCAACGAAAGTGTTTTTATTGGGTGCATTCTTTTTAATATTTAGACCAATCTGTACGGTCAATTCGCCAGGAAAAGTAACCAAACGCATATTTCCGATTTTAACGCCAAGAATTTCAACATTAATCGTTTGTGCGCCAGCCGATTTAAACTGATGCATTTTCACTAGGGATAGATTTTCACGAATTCTGGTTAAACGCTCCATCAAATAAATATTTGATCGATAATTTTCCAAGTCTCTTCTATTTATGGAATCCAATCGAATCATATCGATTTTATCTTGCTTTTTGTCTTTTAAATACCTTTGTCCATAAAACGAAGGGTATTCTGTAGAATTAGTATACTTGGTTGTTAAAGCAATAAATGTTTTCAGGTTCATATTTGTCCCAGTCAGCGCATTTAATATTCGTTTCTGTTCGGCTTCTAAGGATAGTATTCGTTCGGCGAAGTTTGCTCTTGGAAGTTCCATTTGCTGATTGATCACCTTTATATCCGAGTCATTTGCTGTTTGAATGTTTTGTAAAGCCTTAAGAATACTCAAACCAAGCAGGTTACCTAGTGGCTCGGCATCTGTAGGATTATCAAGTCCTTTATAGTTCACAGGATTAATATCCCCACCACAGCCCTGTAAAAAAAGAGCCATTGAACCTGTTAAGTTATCCTCAATTACTTTGGAAGCAAAGCCAATAATATCTGCAGTATTGCCGCCGTTTGGAACTCCCTCTATCGGGTGAACTGCAAAATTATAAAGTACGGCTAGGGTTTCTCCGTTTAACTTATTTAACCTCAAAATACCTATTTCGGGGTCAGTTTTGCCTATTTCTGCAACCTCGTGATCAGGAGGGAGTGAGTAGGCCCGCCGGGCATCTGTCTGGGATCCATCCTTCATCAAATAACGGCGATTTTCCATAATTCTATCCTCATAGCCTGTCCCGCTTCCAATAGTAACGGCAACCAAATTTTGAAGGGCTTCCTTAACCGCCACAACTGTCAGACTATCCGTATCAGCCCGTACAATTCCATGGCAATGGCTTACATTAATTAGAATATTTGAAGCCTGAATATTTAGCTCCTTCTGAATTTGTGAACGAACTTTGGCAAGATAGCCCGCCTTAATTGGACCAATTTCTTCAATCGCTACTACATCTAGGGTAATGATCACCATTTTGGTGATGCCATTATCTAATACCAATGCTTTCACATAAAGCGGGTCATTTACTAAACCAGCGCTTCGATCAGTAATATCCATTTTCGCTACTCCTGCCTTTATCTTAGCTTGTGCATCGGTCGAAATAATCAATAAACTAACAATAGAAATAAAAAATGCAGCTTTGAAAAATAGCTTTATAAATTGATTGAAAATTGAATTTAAACTAATCGTATTTGCCATAATCTTAAGTATATGAATGTCAATATATTACAATATAGATTTTAAAGGGTAAATGACACGAGTAATTAATAATCGCTTGCCAATATCACTTCAAAAAATCGCCTAAACACATGAGTATTAGGTAAAGATTACAATCCAATTTATCAACTAGTTTAAAAATCTTATTTAATTTGAGAAACTCAATTGACTTTTATTACCCCCTTCATTATGCGCCAGTGCCCTGGAAAGGTACATATAAACGGATATTCGCCAGGTTTATTAGGTGCTTTAAAATCAAGTTTAAAACTTTTACCCGTGGCAATTAGTGGAGTTGAATAAAGAACCTCGGAAATTACAGGAACAAAATTCTTTGCATAAGCATCTTTGCTACTTGCCATCGCGTCGGCCGCTTTTCCAACAATCTCAGTGGAGCCGGGCTTCACAATTACCACATTATGAGGCATCTCATCGGGATTCTTAAAAACAAGGGAAACCAAACTGCCTGCTTTAATGTTAATTAAAAGCTTATCATAAGCCATTTTACCGCTAATTGTTGATAATTGGATTATAATTCTTCCGTCTGCTGCAGTTTTCTCTGACACTGTTGATGCTAATTTCGAATTCAAAGTTTTCCTGAAATCTGCAACCGCTTTCACATCTGCAAAATCATCATAGAATTTATCTGACAAGGGTTTTCTGGTATAAATTGCTGCATCAGGGTCCTTCTTAAAGTAGCCTGGCATAGTTAATACTTCTGCTGAAGAAAGAGGCTGAAGTAGTAATTTGGCCTTCTTAGGCTCATTTGCAAGAAAATTTTTGTCCTGCCTGAACTTGCTCATCCAGATAGTTTGAAAATGCTTAAAACTTTCCTTCAAAGCATATTCAATGTAATCATCCATTGGCTTTTCAGCAGCAAGCAGTAAGGCCATAAAGCTAGCCTCATTCTTGAAATGACTGAGGGACACAATTGCTTCCAGACGAACCCTTTGGGAAGAATCTCCCGACATTGTTATAAGCCTTTGTTGTGAGTTCTTTAAATCATCCCTCCAGTAATATAGAACCCGGGTTGCTGCAGCTCTGATATTCGCATCTTTAGCCTTTAATAATTTATTTAAAAGAATTTCATTGACTTGATGTAATCGCTGGTACATCCATAAACCTTCTAATTGATATTGCTCATAGTTTTTATCTGCAACGTCCAATTTATCTAACCAATTAGGCAAAGCCGCCAATACTTGCTCTTTTGGAAAATCTGTCAGTTGTATTCTTGCTCGGTATTTTGTCCGGTCTTCATAAACTTTTAATTGATCCAGTAATTGCCCAACCTTGAGTGTACTCATATCCACAGGCTCTAAGGTTTTTTTACCACTATAGGTAATACGCCAGATTCGGCCATGCGTTTTATCTCGATTAGGATCACGCAAAGCTCTTTCTCCATGATTTATTACCTGATTAAACCAATCTACTAAATAGAGGGCTCCATCCGGACCAAACTGAAGATCTACAGGCCTGAATTGAGGATCTTTGGATTGTAAGATAGGATCCTCCTGACGACCTATAAGCCCACTTCCGCTTTCTTGTAAAGAATGATTTGTTACTCCCTGAAATCCGATAAACGTATTAAAAAGCACATTACCCTGATAATTATCAGGGAAGTTTCTGCTTGAAACTATTTCCATCCCACAGGTTTTAGGCCTGATTTTTAAGGTAAGCATATCCTTCATCTCGACATGCTTTACGGGATAATCTGTGGCCACAGTGAGTGGAGGTGCAAAATAATTCATGCCTGTTGAAGTATCTCCAATTAGATGTGTACCATTTCTTGTAAAGACATTTCCCCAAGGGTTTGCATAAGGATATGAAATATATGGTTCAAGTTTCATAGTCAGTGGATCATATCGCCAGGTTTCACCATAGGCTGATCGCTGAGGGCCATAAGGCGTTTCTACTTGGGTATGAAGAAAAGTGCCCATCTGCATATATAAAGCCCCATCCTGGCCCCATGTAAGCGCAGAGATTGAGTGATGTACATCTTCTGTCCCAAAACCATGAAGAATAATCTCTTTTGAATCGGCTTTTCCATCACCATCGGTATCCTTTAAGAATACTAAGTTTGGCGGTTGAGAAACGTACACCCCACCATTACCTAATTCAAATCCCAGAGGCATGTAGAGGCTATCTGCAAAAACAGTCTGTTTATCCGCTTTACCATCTTTATCTGTGTCTTCTAGAATAATAATTTTATCGTTTGGCGGTGATCCCGGATAATACTGTAAATACGAGGGAAGTGTAGATACCCATAGCCGTCCTTTGGGATCAAAAGTGAGCTTCACTGGTTTTTCAATAGGAAAGTCCTTTTCGGAAGCAAACAACTCTACCTTAAAGCCCTCTTTCATTACAAATTGTTCTGCCAATGGCGCAGGCAATGCATGATTTAGATTTTCAGGTTTTATTTCCTGTTTGTTATTGATTAATTGCTGAACCTTTTTCTGATTTATACCTGAACTATTTTTTGTACCCGTCCAAATAATACTATCAAGACCTAAAACCAGTTGATCCAATTTCAATAATTCTGTTGGGAAAGAAATAGGGCCACCTGCCGGCTGTACCCAAGGCTCTTTCCTACTTCCATTGATATATTCAGCATTTACAGCTCTAAATTTGTAAAAAAACTGCTGATTTTTATGGTCAATTACATCCTTTAAAACGCTATACTCAGGCTCGTCTTTCCAAGTAGAGAATTTAAAATTCAATTTTTTAGCCATCAGTTCAGTCACTGCCCTATAACCTTTATCATTTAGATGTATCCCATTAATAGTTACAGAATCGGTAGCACTTTCCAATTCTAGACTAGGCCCATAGAGATCTATGAATGGGATATTTAGCTGTTTAGCAACATCGGACATTCCTTCTGTATATAGTTTCAGATTAGCATTATGCTCTTTAGGATCAGGCAAATTGCCACCCAGTTTTTCATGAGCGATTGGGGAAAT
>CAMDKO010000140.1 GCA_945901155.1 Pedobacter schmidteae | reverse complement strand
GTTTTAGCTGTTATTCAGCCTCATTGTGATGATATCCCAATTTTTGCAGGAGGAACTGTAGCTAAATTAATTGACGAGGGTTATACCGGATATCTAATCAGAACTACCAATGATGATGCGGCCGGTAGCGGAAAGAACTATGGCGAAGTGGTGGCAAATAATGAATTTGATACTGAAGAGGTTGCGCGGGTTTTAGGTTTGAAAAAAACCTATCACCTAAATTATAGGAATCATAATATGGATGAGAATAACATCCAAGAAATCAAAGCCAGAATGATCTTCTTAATCCGAATGCTGAAGATTGATACTGTTATTTGTTATGATCCATGGGCGCCCTACGAAAACAATCCGGATCATTACATAACCGGACGCGCAGTAGAAGCCGCAATTACTCCTGCTGGTAGTCATTTGGATTACCCTGAACAGCTAGACCTTGTTAAACCACATGGCGTATCCGAAAGATATTTTTTTACCAGAAGAGGCCCACAATATGTCAATAGAATTGTAGATATTTCCAACTACATTGATAAAAAAGTTGAATCAAATATGGTTAATGTAACCCAAGGGCCAGCTGGAAATAATGGATCAAGGTTAAGAAAGAAACTTGCTGCTGAAGGTAAAAGTCTTCCTATTCTAGGCAATGATGATAGAACCGCTGATTTTAATTATATCAAGCATTTTGTTTTAGATATTGAATCACCAAGGCTAAGATATGCTCCCTCTGATAAAAAAATAGGAGAAAAATATGGTTTGGAATGGGCAGAAAGGTTTCATTATATAGGGCCTATTCATTCTAATCAAGATGATTATATCGTCAAAAATGCTGTTCCACTTAAAAAATAAGTTATCCTAATGCTCAAAGTAAAACATCTCCTATTCCTATTTATCGTTTTATGGAATTATTCGGTATCTGCTCAGCAAAAAAGTAAAGTCTATGGTATCATTATCAAAGGCGGACATATTATTGATCCTAAGAACAATATTGATGAAGTGCTGGATATAGCCCTCAATGATGGTAAAATAGCGCTAATTGCCAAAAATATCAATGCTGATCAGGGTACACAGGTGGTAGATGCCGCCGGAATGTATGTTGCACCAGGCTTAATTGATATTCATTCACGTTTGGGAAATACTCTCCCTGATGGATATACTTTTCGGGTTGGGGTAACAACCCTTGTTGATGCAGGAGATTCTGATTATGAGTCGTTCGCTAATTTTAAGAAGCAGATTATTGATAAATCGGGTACCCGGGTTTTAGCTTTCCTGAATATAAAGGGAGATGGATACAAAGGTGGTGCTTATGAAAAAAGTACAGGTGATAAAATAGCATCAGAGTCTGCAAAGCTGGCATTGGCCAATAAAGATATAGTTGGCTTTAAGATTGATTTTGTTGGTCCCGACTGGACTCCGGTTGACCGCGGCGTTGAGGCAGGAAATCTGGCAAATATGCCAATCATGTTAGATGGGGGTCGTAATCATCCATATCCGTCACTTAAGGATCTGTTTACCAAGCATATGCGACCAGGGGATATTTATACCCATACCTATACAATTATTGAAGATATCAATGCACGCGACATGATAGTTGATCAGCAGACCAACTTGATAAGGCCCTCTTTTCTAGAGGCTCAGAAGCGGGGTATCATTTTCGACGTAGGGCATGGTTCTGCATTCAGATTTTCAAATGCTATCCCTGCAATGAAGGCCGGTTTTGTGCCAAATACAATTAGTACTGATCTTTCATCTGGTAGTACAAACGCATTCATGAAGGATATGATGAATGTAATGTCTAAGTTTCTTGGCATGGGAATGAGTTTGAAAGAGGTAGTAAAAGCAAGCACCTGGAGTCCGGCAAAAGCAATTAAGCGAGAAGAACTTGGGCATCTGTCACCGGGTGCGATTGCCGATCTGGTTGTATTCAGTCTCAGAGAGGGGAAGTTTGGTTTTTATGAAACCGCAGGTTTTAAAATGAATGGTATCAAAAAATTTGAATGTGAAATGACCATCAAAGATGGTCGGATAGTATATGATCTGAATGGGATTGCAACTCCACTCAATAACTTTTTTCGTGAAGGGAACCAATTTAGATGGTAAAACAGAAATTAAAACAAATCAACACTAGTGATATGAAATTAAAAAAGGTCTTCGCTGCATTTATACTATTGATAGTGGTATTTATGGGCTATAATAGCTGTGCCTCCGCACAGGAAATTGATATTCTGTTAAAAGGCGGACAATTGATCGATCCTAAAAACAAAATTGATGCAAAAATGGATGTTGGCATTACCGGTGGAAAGATTTCACAGGTAGCAGCTGATATTTCTGCAACTAGAGCAAAAAAGGTCGTGGATGTTAGAGGTATGGTAATCTCTCCTGGACTTATTGATATTCATGTTCATGTTTTTGCGGGAACAAATAAGAAGCAGCAATACATGGATGGTCCAAACTCCCTTGCTCCTGATGGTTTTACATTCAGGTCTGGGGTAACTACAGTGGTTGATGCTGGCAGTGCAGGATGGAAAACTTTTCCATTATTCAAGAAGAATATTATCGACCAGAGTAAAACAAGGGTTCTTGCATTTTTGAATATCGTAGGCGACGGAATGGGTGAAAATCAGCAGGACCGGAATGATATGGATCCTAGAATGGCTGCCAACTTTGCCAAATATTACAAAAACGATATTGTTGGCTTCAAGGTAGCGCATTTTGGCGGCCCACAATCAATTCCGGTGGATAGTGCAGTTGCTGCAGGAAATATCGTTAATATGCCTGTTATGGTAGACTGGAGAGGTTTGCCACCTGAGAATTCTTTGGAAGAGCTGTTGATGAAGCATCTTAGACCAGGCGATATTTTAACTCATAATTTTCATGCCGGTAAAAGCGCAGGTGCTACTGCAGCCATGTATAAAGAAGCAATTGTTGACCCTAGTGGTAAGGTTAGACCCTATGTTTTTCGTGCCCAGCAGCGCGGTATTGTGATGGATGTAGGCCATGGTGGAAACGGTTTTGTATTTAGTCAGGCCGTACCGGCAATTAAGCAGGGGCTTATCCCTAACTCAATCAGCTCAGATCTTCACATTGGAAATATGAATGCCGGAATGAAGGATATGTCAAATATCATGTCAAAGTTCTTAAATATGGGAATTTCACTAAAGGATGTCATCAAGCTATCTACTTGGAATCCGGCTATGTATATTAAAAGAACAGAACTTGGCCATTTAAGTATTGGTGCTGAGGCTGACATTGCAGTTTTCAAGGTTAGAACCGGTGATTTTGGTTTTATTGACTCTCATGGTTTCACCATCAGAGGAACTCAGAAGCTCGAATCAGAATTGACTCTCAGGGCAGGAAAAATTGAGTGGGATCTAAACGGGATCGGTAATCGGGGATGGACTAATAATTAAATTATAATTTAAATAGTATAAATGACTCCATTAAGGAATCATTTGACAAATAAAAAAATGATAAACGAATGAAACGAAGAGAAATTATTAAAGGCCTTACTTTATTGCCTTTTGCTGGAAGCACTGCAGCATCACCATTGAACAACTTTTCTGTTAATTCGAACGGAGTTAATGATCATGTGGAGCTTTACGGAATAATTGATGAGGAATCAGTGAAAAGGGGTGAAACCCTTCTAAAATCTATTGGTGTTGAACCATTTGTGAATTGCAAGGGCACCAATACTATCATGGGAGGCGCTGTGGTTCGGCCGCAGGTAAAGTTGGCGATGGAGTCGATAACGACGCTAAATGTACAGATGGATGAACTGGCTTTTGGTATTGGAAAGAGGTTATCAGAACTAACAGGAGCTCAGTGGGGTATCGTAACAGCAGGTTGTGCAGCCGGAATAAAGATGGTAACTGCGGCCTGTCTTACGGGTGGAGATCCCGAGAAATTACTCAGAATACCCGATCTGACCGGATTTGCTAAATCTGAAGTAATAATTCCTTTGTCTTCGCGAAATGTGTATGATCATGCCGTCAGGAATGCCGGTGTAAAAGTAATCACGGTTAAAAGTCTTGAAGAGTTAGAAAAAAGTATTAATTCCCGGACGGCAATGATTTATATGACGCCATCAGAAGATGAATTTTCAATTCAGAATGTTTCAAAGATTGCCAGGCCATTGAACGTTCCTGTTTTTGTTGATGCGGCTGCTCATATTCTTACCATTCCTGATGTTCACCTTGCTCAGGGTGCTGACGTGGTTGGTTACAGCGGTGGAAAAGGAATTAAAGCGCCGAGTTGTTCGGGATTAATTTTAGGCAGGAAAGATATCCTGATGTCTGCCCATCAGGCAAATTCTCCGCACCATGGTTTTGGACGTGATAATAAGGTTGGACGTGAAGAACATATTGGAATGCTGGCTGCTGTTGAGGCATGGGTTACCATGGATCATGTAAAAGAAATGAATACCTGGGTTTCATGGCTTGAAACCATAGGCAACAAAGTATCAACTATCAATGGAATAAAAACAACTATTACCAGACCTGATCCGGAATTGATTCACCACGTTACTCCATACCTGCATATCAGGTGGAATCCTGAGCAACTTCATGTTACTGGTGAAGAAATTGCGGAAGAACTTGGTACAATTGCACCAAGAATTGCGGTTCAGGTGGGTAGAGATGAAGCAGGAATTACAGGAATTACTTTGGTAGGTTACATGATGATTCCAGGAAATGATAAAGTAGCGGCGAATCGTATTCACGAAGTCCTTTCCAGAAAAAGACAGCCAAAGGTAATTCAGGCTATGAAAAATCCTGTGATGAATATGGTTGGACTTTGGAATATGGAAGTTGAATACTTTAGTAGTAAAGTTACTCAACATTTATTCATCGATACCCAGGAGGGGAATTGGATAACTGGTTTGTTTAAAACAGAGTTTTCAAGTCGGCCATTTACGGGGAGTATTGATGGAAATGAGGTTAAAATTTTATGTAATCTTTATTGGCCAGGGGATAGAATACTCACAACAATGCAGGGTAGTATCAGTTCTGGTGTCTTAACCGGAGAAATGGATTTTCATGAATTTAATAATGCAAAATTTAGTGCAAAAAGACATAAATCAAGTCCAAATAAAAAGCCGATTGAATATCCAAAGCATCGCCCGCAGTCAAGTTAGTACTTGATAATCAATTTGTTTTGTTTTTTGTTTGCATTAGAATCTCTGGGAAAGCTTTATATTGATTGTTCAAACTTTCATGAAATATTTTTGTGCAAGGGCTAACGTTAAAAATAGTATTAACCATTCAAAAACTAAAAAAATGAAAACAGAAAGAAGATCAGTATTAAAGAAATTATTTGCCTCTATTGTAGGTGTTACAGGATTGGGAATGGCTTCAAATGCCAATGCCATTATTCTAACTCCTGAAAAGGAAGTTGGAAAAATTACAGAGTTTCAGGACGTGCCAATGTTTTCGAGTTATACCAAACATGGTAACATGGTTTATCTTTCGGGTAAAGGTGCACACACTGCACCATTTGAGATCAAAAATCATACAGAGATTGTTTTGAAGCGAATTGAAGATGATTTGATAAAAGCAGGATCTTC
>CAMDKO010000139.1 GCA_945901155.1 Pedobacter schmidteae | reverse complement strand
GAAAAAAAGCTAAGATCTGAATACCAAAGAGTTGGCTATGTTGAAAAGGATGATTTAAAACCAGGTAAAAGTTTTATTGAAAAAACTCCGACGATATTGGCCTCTTTGGATTGGGGTGGATTAACAAAATTCTCTGAATATGACAAACTTATTGGCGAGGATGATAAATCTGACAAGGATAAGGCTTCCGCTGATGCCAATGCAGTACAAGGACAAACGAAACAATCGACTGATTTAGCCATAAATGGTTTAAAAATCTCAGGTGGACACTCAGTCATAAATCAAAATGATTCTCAAGAATCTAATGGTAAAAGTATATCTAAAAATGACTCTGAAACTACCCTATCACAGATAACTAATCAAAAAGATAACAAAGAAATTGAGGGTATTCTTAAAGAAACTCAAACGGTTTTTTCGGATGCTCTTACAGGGATATTGGGCTCCATTGACGGGATGATGAAATTGAAGGCAATGGTTAGTGGCGATGCAGAAGTTAATGGTCAGAATGTAGCAAAAGTTGCTGGAGGTATTGCTAAACTGGCTAATGCAGGTTTAAAAATTACTTCTACAATTAATAATTATAGTGTGACCTCTACGGTTATGAGCTCCATTCCAATTCTTGGAATAGCAATATCAACTATAAAAGCTGCAGAACATTATTTTTCGAATTCAATTGCAGAGACTTCAGAGCGAACAATGAAGATTTATGCTGAACAAAGTCAACCGCCAAATTTTGATAATGAATTGGTATTTGAAAGTAAAGAAAAAGTTGTTTTAGGGAGTACAAAAGTCATTAAGCACATTAGACCTGCATTTTATAAAGCAGCTAAGGAGGCTTTGAATGAGTATAGTAATAGTAGAGGTGATGTTTCATCAAGTAGTCAGCTTATAGCAGCTTTGAACAATAAATTCAGTTTGGAAAAGAAAGTTGCAGCAGAGGTTAATGAAGGGGAAGGGGAATTGGATTTAGAAAAATATTTATCAGAATTGGAAACCTACAGTTTAATGGCTAGACTGGAAGAAATTAATTTTACTAAAAAGATTCATTCACAGTTTGACCTGGTTAAAGAAGGTTTCAATTTAAGCGCACATATTAGTAGTTTAATCCCTGGTGGGCAAATCGTAGCTGGTGTCTTGACGGTAGCTAGTGGGACAATGGGTGTTGGAAAATCAGTTGGCATGATTGTAAATAAATATATGACCGGTGACGACAATGGGATGTTTGGAATAGGTAGATATGGCGAAGATAAGCATGCCAAATATGTTATGCATGCCAAAAAGATTATTGAAATGTACAGTAACAATGTCGAGGACTTAATCACCCAACAACGGGATGTGGAGAAGGCCAAAGAGAAAGATGATAAAATAGAACAAAATTTAAAAATTCTTGAGAAGGTGGTGTATGCAGCAGGAGCTTATCCGCCAGATTTATACAAGTCAGCAGAAGGCGATAAAAAAGGCTATAAGGCAGTTGGCAAGCTAGTCAGTGGAATGAAACAGCGCTAGTTATTATCAATACTGAAGCATGAATTTGTCAATCTGATTAGAGTCATTTATAAAGATTTCAATAAAATGGTATCAATTGATCAAATCGTTAATTTCCTTTAACCTTGAGTTTTAATTTTATGGCAATGAAACTTATATAAATTGTTTAAAAGATTTGTAAAATGAATTGATGCAATATTGAGTAGTAATTATGTTGCGTTTATTTAAGTTTATGATAATTTTATTAATATCTAACCTATATTTTTATACGAATTAAGATCTCAACTTTCAGATCATGTCTTATCAAAGGAATAATAATCAAAAAACAAATTCTGGAAGTAACTCTGTATCTGAAGCCGTTGCATTGAGTAAAGGTTTATCATTTCCGGCTGTCCCAGCTTTACAAATGCAGGGAGCAGAATTGGCAATACAAATGAAAAAAATACCTGCTCAGTTAATGGAGGAGGAAGAACCTTTACAAGGGAAATTTGAAATCGTACAAAAAGTACAAGAAGAAGAACCTTTACAAGGGAAATTTAATACAATACAAAAAGTAGAAGAAGAAGAGCCTCTTCAAGGGAAGTTTGAAACCGTACAAAAAGTTGAGGAAGAAGAACCTTTACAAGGGAAATTTGAAACCATACAAAGAGTAGAGGAAGAAGAACCTTTACAAGGGAAATTTGAAACCATACAAAGAGTAGAGGAAGAAGAACCTTTACAAGGGAAATTTGAAACCATACAGAAGGTAGAAGCTCCCCAAGATACTTCTAAGCAAAATGGTTTACCGGGAAATCTAAAATCAGGAATTGAGCAACTTTCGGGTTATTCTATGGATGATGTTAAGGTGCATTATAACTCTTCACAACCTGCCCAACTTCAAGCCCTTGCCTATGCACAAGGAACAGATATTCACATTGCACCAGGTCAGGAGAAACATCTACCCCATGAAGCCTGGCATGTAGCTCAGCAAAAACAAGGGCGGGTTAAACCAACGTTGCAAATGAAAACCGGTGTTCCTGTTAATGATGATGCCGGACTAGAAAATGAAGCGGATGTTATGGGTGCAAAGGCTTTGCAAAGTGGTATTCAATTGAGCACACCCTTACAACGTATGATTGCTGATAAAACCAAAAGCAATTCTGGTGGAATTATTCAAAGAGTTATTACTACAGTACCCGAAAGATATATCCCCTTGGAAAAGGCGAAGCAACAAAATCCTTCAGCACCGATAACTACAACTAGTGAAGAAAAAACAGATTCTGCTGCAGCAGAAGTAGAACCTTCTGTAGTAGAAGAAACGTCAGGAAGTGCTGGTAATGAAGCGATTAAAAAAGCTGATGCCCCTGGCAGAAAAAGAAGAGACGCAGTTAGTGAAACAAGAAAACCTGCGCTCGGTAAAAATGGGAAGCATATTACTGATATGGATAATATGTTGCCTAATTGGATTGCAGATGAAGATTTTGATGATAGAACCGAAGCATCAGAAGGAATATCCGCTAGTACTGAAGTTGGAGCAACATCAGCAAGTGCTGGTAATGAAGCGATAGAAGAAAAAAAGAACCCACAACAAGCTGAAATATTTATAACAGAGGCAAAAAGCAAAAAATGGACTAAAGAAGTTACTAAAAATGGGTTAAAAGACATGGGATTCACTTCAGATGTTATTAATGTATTTTTTCAGGAATTTTGGGGTGATGATGATAACGAATTAAGAAAAAGAAGACACGCAGTGATTGAAAATTCAGAAGATAGGGCAGATCATAGCGGAGCGTCTAAAGGGATTAATGGAATGTGGGCATCATCAAAAACAATTTCACAAAACGCTGCTCTATGGGAAAAATTAGAAACTAAAGAAGATACGAATTCCAATATTGGAAAATTGGGGAAAGCAGCTGAATTATTCGGGGGGATAAATAGTGTTGGAAAAAATAGCCAGGGTGGAAATACTGCGGAAAATTTAACTGATGCTTCTAAAATTGCTGGAAAGGCAGGGAAAGCAATAGTTAGCGGAAATACAGCAGATATTGCGAATGGAATTGGAGATAGTAAAAAACTTCTAGATAATAAACTTCCAAAGGATGAAACGGAAGTTTTAATTGGGGAAATTTTATCTACTGCAGGTTCTTCAATAAGAACTGTGATTAATACCGTTAGATCTATTTCACAAATATCAGAATCAAAAACAGGAAGTGCGAAAGGAAAAATTGAAATATCAGCAGATTTACTACAGTTAATCCAGGATTCTGTAAAGACTGCAATATCTATAATGGATCAAATTAATAAAGTTGTACCAACAGCACTTGCTTCTCTTGTACCAGGTCTAGGTGTGGCTATCGATGCGTGTAAATTAGTAATTGATATGGCTAAATACTATGAAAGTAATCAGGTAGTAAAACAATTAGGGCCAGAAGATGAAGAAGAAAAAAGTAAACTAAATAATTTGTTAAACACTAAGAATGTTGCGGAAACAATTCCAGGAATATTCCATTTCGAAGAAAGAGGAGTAGTATTTCATAAACAAAAATATGTTAGATTAAAATCTGGCATTATGAGCGAATTGCAAGATATTGATAACGCATTTCATAACGAGCATAACCATGGTCCACTAGATTTTAGATCATGGTGTAAAAAATATGGAATTAATGAACAGTTAAAAGATATTTCCTATCAACAGTTTTATGATGCTGTTGTTGCTTATGAACTTGTCAGCAAACTAATGGAAATTAATCAAAAAAGAGAAGCTGTAGCAAAAAATGGTTTAACTATTGGAACTATTAGTATGGCTGCAAACATTATGAAATTAATACCTGTCGATGGTGGAATTACCGTAGCAACACTAACAGCCGCTGCAGCGATAGGTACTGCTAGTTTGAAAGGAGGTAAATGGATACAAACGAAATCAAGGAATGAGGGAAAATTTGGTGGAGATCAAACTAGATCAGAGGACAACAAACATAAAGAATATGTCCAACTTGCTAGAAATATATATAAATTGCTATCAGATGTAAGAGATTTATCAGAAACAGATGAATTAGAAAAAATTGAATTATTTATTAATGCTACTGGAGCTAATTTAAATAAAGTTTATGCTCTAAATGGTGAAGAAGATCAAGTTAAGCTGCTAATACAATCGATGAAAGAAGGAAGATAAAAAAAATTAGTTTGCTAATAAACTATAATCTAATTTCATTGATAAATAAAAATCGTAAAATCATCTTCAGCATATCCTTCTCTTAGTACTACTTTCGGACTTAGCTGGCGGCAATAATCTAAAATATGCTTTGGATTATAATTTACAAGTATCCCCTCAGGGTCATGAACATTCTTTAATAAATTAAAGCCTGTACCTAACCTGCAGCTCGAAAATAAGCGATCAATCATCCTAAATATAAAATCAGGTTTACTATTTTTATAGGCGAGTAAACCTGATGCCAACACATAATCCATATTTGGCAAATCGGCAGACCAACAATCTCCAAGATAAAAAGTAGTGTCGGGTAATGAACTATATCTCGCTATTGCAACATCCAAAAACTCTTCCATCTGATCAATTCCTGCATAACGTAAATCGGAATATTTACTTTTTAAATATCCACACAAATCGCCATGTCCGCAACCAAGATCCAGAACAGAAAGTCCGCTCATATCCCCTATCTGAGATAAAATCTCAAAGCGGATATTCTGGTTTTCATCAGATTTCCACCCAAGTGCCCCGGTACTTCCTATACCAAACATTTGGATACGTTCCTGATGAAAGCGATAAATAATTGATCTGTCGACAAAATCCATATTAAACGATTTTCCCTTCTTTGCCAAACTCTTTACGAATCCCCTCTATAATATCTTTCTTAAAAATCTCATTACTGCCTCTTTTAAGAGCCTTCATAGAACTATACCTGCTGACATTAATAATCGCACCACCTGCCATTTCATACTTCTGAGCAATATCATCTATATTTATACCTAGTTCCAATGTGCTTTGAGATGAGAATGCTTGCTTCCAGAGTCGCTTACGTTGCTCCGGACCTGGCATTGGAAAGTATATCATAGATTGAAAACGCCGAGAAAAGGCATCATCAAGATTTGCTTTTAGATTTGTAGCTAATATAACTACCCCAGGAAAATCCTCTACTCGCTGTAATAAATAGGATACCTCC
>CAMDKO010000138.1 GCA_945901155.1 Pedobacter schmidteae | reverse complement strand
TCACGAACCAGAACTATACCGGCAGCAACATCATAAGCATTCAAATTATATTCAAAGTATCCATCAAATCTTCCACTTGCTACATAGGCAAGATCAATTGCAGCAGATCCAATTCTGCGAATTCCATGGCACTTTTGCATAAGAACTCTTAAAACATTAAGATAAGGTTCCATATTTGCAAAGTCATGAAAAGGGAAACCAGTTGCCAATAATGTATTTTCAATTGTTGGTGCTTTAGATACTGATATACGCTTATTATTCAAATAAGCACCACCATTTTTCCATGCCGAAAAGCATTCATCTCTATTGATTTCATAAACCACTCCTAGCACAAGCTCATTATCACATTGAAGAGCAATACTGACAGAAAAAGTTGGTATTCCATGGATAAAGTTGGTTGTTCCATCTAAAGGATCAATTATCCAATTATATTTTTTCCCCTTTACAGTGCTAGTTTTTTCTTCCGTAACGAATCCTGCTTCTGGCAATAAGATAGAGAGTGCTTTAACCAGTCTTTGTTCAGCTGTTTTATCGACATAAGAAACCATATCGTGTAATCCCTTGTATTCAACTTTTTGACGATCAAAAACAAGTGCTTCATTACGAATAAATTCACCAACTTCTAAGGTTAAAGAAATTACTTCGGTACTAAGTTTAGAAAGATTCATAAATCAGGAAACAGCGTATTTATTTCCATTTTTCAGAGACCAAAATACACCAGCTATCCCTAAAATAATCAGAATTGTAGCAATAAGTTGAGCTTGAGTAAAACTTAAACCAAGCGCGTGATATTTTGAATTAACACGAATTGATTCAATCATAAAGCGTTCTATTCCATTAAAAATTAGGTAGCTAGACCACATTAACCCCGGTACTTTTATTTTATCTCTGAAGCCCCAAAGCAAGGCAAAAATGGCCAGGCCCATTAAAACTTCATAAAATGGAGTTGGAAATACAGGCAATGGTAATTCATTGCAAAAAGGCCCGATGCATCCTGGTATTGGAATACCTTCTCCTACTACATTATGTGGGTATTTAAAAGACCAAACCCAATCTGGAGCCCAGCTTAACCAGGCAGGTTTTATTGCAAGGTTAACAATACCCCAATCACCATCACCAGAAAGCTGACAGCCAATACGACCAACGGCATAGGCTAACATCATTCCAGGACCAGCAATATCCAACATATGAATCCATTTGATACCATATTTATTTGACTGATAAAGCACTGCTCCACCTCCCATTATCAAACCACCGTAAAAAGTCAATCCGCTAAAAGATAATAAGCCACCAATTGGATCTTTCACAAAATCATCCCAATATTCGAAATTGTGAAATAATTTAGCGCCCAAAAAACCCCAGATTGCTGCCCACATCAATAATGTGCCCATGATCTGGTAAGGATGCACCGTTTCTTTAATAATTTTAGGTTGACTTAGCCTTTCTTTTTTATTTTCGGCATATGCCCAGTAAATAAATAAAGCTCCCAAAATCAATCCTCCCAAAAAACTACCTCTGCTAGAGAGAATAAATACTTGTGGATTAGCTACAAAAGCGGTATAATTCAAAAGTCCATCAAGAAGTTTATAACCAACAAAAAAACCGAATATTCCATTTAAAGCTAAATCCTGCATAGAAACAGGCTCACCGATTTTAACGTCCCTAGTAAAGGGATGAACAAGCCCCAATTTCTCTTTTCTTTTAAACTCCTGAGAAAGTGCCCAATAGCCTGCTGCAAATGCAATAGCTACAAAAAAACCAAATGTTTGTATAGGTAAAGGAATATGTAAACCTGTTAAATATTCAATCAGGTGTGTAATAGTTGGAAACATATATTTAGTTTAATCTGAAAGGATTTATTGTGCTAATCTATAAAATAGAAGGGAATAATATGATAAAGACTCAAAGGTTTTAATGCACAAAAATTTCTACACTTTCTGATATCTCCATATCACCATCTGAAGCAATATTTTCAAACTTCACTTGTTTGATGTCATTTATAAGTAAGGGGTCATAAGGGGCTCTAACTTTCACATAATTGCGGCTAAAGCCATGCATGAACCCATTCTTATGGTCAGCTTCGAAAAGCACCTGGGTTGACTTTCCAACCTGGGTCTGGTAAAATGCACGACGTTTTTTCTCAGACAAGATATGAAGCATTTTACTCCGCTCTGCTCGCAAAGCACCTGGTACTGCTCCTTTCATTTCTGCAGCAGCTGTATTTTCACGCTCCGAATAGGTAAAAACATGCAGATAGGAAACATTCAGCTCATTCAAAAAATTGTAAGTGTCAAGAAAATCTTCTTGAGTTTCGTCCGGAAAGCCTACAATTACGTCTACACCAATACAACAATCAGGCATTAGGGTTTTAATTTTTGTAACTCTTTCAGCGTAAACTTCTCTTTTGTAACGTCTGCGCATAAGTGCAAGAACCTTATTACATCCTGATTGTAAAGGAATATGAAAATGGGGCACAAACTTATTGGATTGAGATACAAATTCAATAATCTCATCTGAAAGCAGGTTTGGTTCAATTGAAGATATCCGGATTCGATCAATTCCGTCTACTTGGTCAAGAGCTTGAACCAGATCAAAGAATTTATTTTCACGAATACCATTTATAATTCCAAAATCACCGAGATTTACCCCTGTAAGTACTATTTCCTTTACGCCAGATGCAGCAATTTCATTTGCCTGCTCAATAACATGTGGTATAGTATCGCTTCTGCTGGCTCCTCTTGCTAATGGAATAGTGCAAAATGAACAGGTATAATCACATCCATCCTGAACTTTTAAAAAGGTTCTAGTCCTTTCACCAAGAGAATAGGAAGAAATAAAATTTTTTGCTTCTGAAATGTCCTGATTAAAGATTAGAGTTTTTTCCTGTTTAGTTAGGTCAGTAATATAATCGATGATCATGAATTTCTCTGCAGCTCCTAGAACAATATCAACACCTGGAATTTCAGAGATCTCTTTGGGTTTGAGCTGAGCATAGCAGCCAACTACAGCGATATAGGCATTTGGAGAATGCTTCAATGCTTCTTTTACTACTTTTCGGCATTTTTTATCTGCATGATCTGTAACAGAGCAAGTATTAATTAGATATACATCTGCCTGATCTGTAAAGGCTACAGTTTCAAAGCCAGCATCATTGAACTGCCGTCCGATTGCTGAGCTTTCAGAAAAGTTGAGCTTACAGCCCAATGTATAAAATGCAACCTTTTTACTCATGATTTAGGCAAAGATAAGAAATGTGCCTGAAATGCTTAATACAACATATCAGCAATTGAATCAGGTATATTACTGATCTCCCCAGCGATAGGAATCATGATTAAATCCAGCCAGATCTATCACTCTGTTCACAACTGTTGCAGCTACTTCTTCAATAGTTTGAGGTAAACTGTAAAATGAAGGAGTTGCCGGACAAATTATACCACCAGCTTCAGTAACTGTTTTCATATTATTAATATGTATCAAATTATAAGGACTTTCTCTTACCACTAAAATCAATTTTCGTCTTTCCTTTAAAACCACATCGGCAGCACGGCTTATTAAGTCGTCCGAAATACCACCAGCAATTCGTCCTAATGTCCCCATAGAGCAAGGACAAACAATCAAAGTATCAAAACCAGCAGAACCCGATGCAAAAGGTGCGGTAAAATCTCTTTTGTTGAAAAACTTGAATCCGTATTCGTTAAAGGAGCTATTACCAAGTTCATGGTGCCAAACATCTTTAGCATTATCGGACATAACGATTCCGAGATCAGCGATCTGATCTTTCAATAATGATAATTTATCAAATAAAACCTTCGCATATATAGAACCACTTGCCCCTGTTATAGCTATTGCAATCTTACGCTTATTCATTCGTGTTAATTATTAATAACAAGTATAATATCTTCTTGAATTATGAAGAAGAAATATTGGTCAAATATCCTTCATTTAACTGGTAAATAAAATTGAATTATCTGCTCATAGCATATCGAATACCGTTAAGAATATGTTGCAAAAAAACAGGTTCTATATTTTATCATCTACATGTCCTAAATCCGTATAAAATGCTCTGCAGCCTTCAAATTTATTATACTAGAACATAATAAGATACGTTTCATTGACTTACGATTATCTATTTTTGAATTTCATTTTTGCCTTTTCTCTTGAGCTGTAATTATAATTTTTACTATTACTTTGTTTTTTGGCATGAAATGCTGAACCTGATTCAGTGTCCTGAACTTCAGCTTTAGCAATCTTCTTAGGTTTGTCCTTTTCGATTATAAGATCTTGGGGTAATTCAGCTAATGGAATTGGGAGGCCAATAGCCTGCTCAATCTTTTTCACCATAGACAGTTCCAGATCAGTTGCAAAACTAATAGCCAATGCATCGCTGCTATCTGTAGAAGGGCTTTTTACGATTCTGCCGATAAAGCTTTCTAGTTCAATTGGCATCTCCAGATGGAAAATAAATGGAATGTCATTTAGGTTAAACGATTCTTTAAGATCATCTGCTACAAGTAAAATTCGTGTATCCTCAGAAAGCCTAAAATCATCAATCAGGTCAAAACCAGGATGGTCAAAAAACAAAGGTTTATAGATTGATATTTCTTTATCAAGGTACTTAAACAGACTTTTAAATACCTTTTCGGCAGTAAGTCTGGTATTAACAAATACAAGTACCTTGGTAAATACCTCTTTGTCTTTTAATAAAAGGTTAAGCAGGTTGACTTTAGTTTTAAAATCAGGGACCTTGTAAAGAATCTGCTCGATGGTTTCCAGCTTTTGCTCTCCAAGATTATCAATTTCAAAAGTTGTTGCCTGATTCATAAACTGACTGGTTAAAAGATTCAGTTTATCATGAAACACATCGGTAAAAATTAAATGCTGACATTTAACAATACTCCTGGCAAGTTCAGCAACTGGTAATTGCATTCCACGTTTCACTATTTCTGCAGCATCATCTACAATGAATATCATGATCTTGTTCAAATTCAATCCCAATTTCAAATAGATTGCTCTTGCACGATCTGGAGTAGCAACCACAATATCAGCACCATCAGCAAGAGCATTCATCTGAGATTCCATTCCTCCTTCAGAATATAATCCTACAATCCGAATGGTTTGATTCTTATTTAAAAGTTCATATCGTTCAATTACTGCCAAAACATGCTCTTTATCCGGAACAAGCACCAAAGCTCTAGGTGCTTCTTCAAAGCCATATTTTAATCGCATCAATGAACCTAGAACATACGTGCTTGTTTTACCCGATCCCTGAGGTGCAATTGCGATAACATCCTGAGCTCCCAGAATACGAGACATGGTTTTAAGTTGAATATCTTTCGGACCCAGATAACCTGCATCAGTCATGGCTCTGACCAATGGCTTACTCAGCTTCAATTTCTCTAACAACACCATGCAAATAGATTTTTATTTTTGAAATACAAAGGTAGTAGATAGTATTGAGTATAGAGTATTGAGTATTGAGATAGATTCTGCTTCATTTCAAAACAGCACCTCAGACCTCAGACTTCATACAACTGATAACAGACAACTGATTACAGAATCAGGAACCAAGAACCAAGAACAAAGACTGTGTGGTGCTAATTTGAGATTTACTGCTTTTTTCAGACCTCAGACTTCATACCTCAGACAACTGATAACAG
>CAMDKO010000137.1 GCA_945901155.1 Pedobacter schmidteae | reverse complement strand
TTTTGTTATTTCTTTTAATTTCATTCCCTGAAATTGTAACTAAATTAATTATTCAAAAAATAGCCTATACGTCTAATTTTCTTTGATTTACGAGATCATTATGGTAAATTTGCAGTTCAACCCTTCCTAAGGAATAAGGATGGACACCTGTAGAAAGAATTCTTAAAGAGGAATAACAAACAGGTCAGAAGTTGGATTGTAACTGCAGCCTTGAAATAATAGGCAAACATAGTGGGGCGTTTTCTCCAATAGGTTGTAAAGGAATTACATGCGAAAACAATAGGCTGGAGCATTACACAGAGTAATAAGTGTCCTGAATAAACAGGGTTATTAGGCTTCCAGTGAGGGTGTAATAAGTGTTAATCGCTTATGACGTACAGTATTGTATAAGCATTATTCTAAAGGCTAAAAAGAGACATTTAAAGCTGTTTTTCTAGATTAGCTGTGGGAAGTGTAAAAATTTCCTAGGGGATTCTTATGTTTTATCAGCAATTGAAATTCAGAAACATAATTTATCTTGATATTTAGGAAGTTTAAATGTACTCACAGTAAACTAATGCGAATTATGCAACAGGCTCATCCAGATCTGTATAAAGCAAAGGAAAGAAGGAAATTGTTGCATAATTCTTGAATGAATAGGTATACAGATGTGAATGAATTCCTAAAACATCAGGCACTCAATTAATTGATGTCATCTGGAAGATAATTTTCCCATGCATGTCATCTACCACTTCCTGATCAAAACTCTAACCTAGGAGCAGCATCTTTAAGTTCTTCCATGTTGTATTCCCCAAGTCCTCTGAGGTATTTTAATGTAACAACGATATTTGAATGCCCTAATAGCTTCTGCAGGAGATAAACATCCTTCGTTCTACGATAAACATCAACTGCTGCTGAATGCCTGAATGAATAAATAGTTTGTTTCTTTTCAATTATTCCTGCTTCATTCATTTTTTTCCATGCTCTTGTCCAGGCAGTATTGAAATAAGCTTCATTATAAGCATTAGCATCCCTTGAAAAGATATTATCAGTAGCTTTTAAATAGGGTAGGAGAGCTTCTACTTCTTTCCTAACATAATCTGGTACATAAACTACTCTTACCTTTCTTCCCTTGTTTTCACTACCTGATAAATGGATTTCAGAGATGCCTTTTTTAAAGTGCCCAGCAGTTAGCTTTCTCACCTCTTTATGGGGCCTTAGGAAGCATCCAAATGTGATGAGGCAACACAAGTATAGATGTTGATGATGTTCTTTTAAATAATCTAAAACAGCTCTCAATTGCTCAGGTTCATAAACCTTATGGAGCTTACTTTTAACTTTTCTTTTGCTAGTTTTTGTAACCACGTTAATTGGCTTATTGATAATTCTTCCTGCGTTAGAAAGTAGCACTCCTAAATTGCGCCTTTTATTCATGTAATATGTTCCAGATGATTGAAAATGGGCTAAGAACTCTTCGATTCTGTTGAGTTTTAAAGTTTCCAGATTAGCTTGCTTCTCATTCTCGTTGAGAAAGCTGATGAACTGCTCATGAACAGTTTTCAAATCCCTTTTGTAGGTATTGCTAAGGTCTGATTCTAATTTACTATTTAAAGACTTTTTTAGGGCTTCAGCAGTGTTTAAGAAGATTTCTTGGGGTAAGAGTTTATCTGTGAAAATATTCTTTCGTAAGGCATCTTTAAGCTCAAAAAGTAAAATATTGAGTAATCTTTGCCTTTCTTTAAGAGATTGGGCTCTGTTGGGATGAATTTTTAGATTAAATGGTTTGCCATTATAAACTCTAACTCTTTTTCCATTGTAGTAAAAGATGATGTAAGCCCTTTCATCAAGGCTTTTGGGTAGTATGATTTTAGGTTCTGTGTACATGTGGTGCCTCATATAGGGCCCCATGTGTGGTTAAAAGTTTAAAAAACCTGCTTTAAACCATAGCTCAGTCGGTAGAGCAAAGGACTGAAAATCCTTGTGTCGCTGGTTCGATTCCAGCTGGTACCACCAAAACCTCAATCAGAAATGGTTGAGGTTTTGTTGTTTTAAAGGGAGTTGTGCAAATTTTTAAGTCGCTGGTTCGTCCCGATAGCTATCGGGGCCAGCTGGTACCACGAAAAAAGCCTCAGAGAAATCTGAGGCTTTTTTGATTTTATACTTATTGGTAATGTAATTATACATGGTTCGTCCCGATAGCTATCGGGGCCAGATGGTACCACACGCAAAGGCTCAACGAAAAAGGAGATTTTTAGGATTTTTTAAACCTATTTTATAGTTCACATCATTTCTGATTAGGTCTCTGTTGTCATGGGGGTAAAATAAAAAACCCAGTGCTATAAGGCACTGGGTAGGTTTGAATTTAATTGTATTTGGTATTAAATATTAGTTAAAAATTGAAATAGATCTTTTATGTATTTTTTCGTATTAAATAAACGATAAACCCGAAGAATACTTTAAAAAAATCAATGATAGCTTTCATTCTTCTTGAGTTATTATCAGATTTGAATAGTGTAAATAGGTTTGTAAACTTAATAGATTAACAAGTTTAACAATGTTAAGAATTAAATGTGGACTTCATGTAATATTTTACGTGAATTAGGTGAAATCACACAGTTTCACACAGTTTTTAATGCCAATTTTTCTATGAACGGTGTTCTCTATACAATATATCAGCACAATTTAATTACAGATTGGTTTAAGCACCAACCAGATGGGAATGTGTAGCTAGTTGAAAATAAAATCCAAAAACCCATAATAAATTCTTGATTGTTCTATCCAATTTTTGAAATAATTACCTCTGCCAAAATATTTTATCTATACTTATATATTGAAATTTATTCCAGTATTTATCATTTGCTTAATCTGTAAAAATATAACATATGACCCATAGGTGTCTCCTTTATCTCAGGTTTGCTTTTGCCCTGATCTTATTGACATTGTCCCATTTCGTATCCGCTCAAACTAAGCAAGATTTAGTTTATCAGGCTATTCCAGGTACCAAGCCACGAAATATAATCTTCATTCTTTCTGATGATCACCGCTATGATTTTATGGGATTTACCGGAAAAGTGCCTGGATTAAAAACTCCTAATCTAGACCGAATTGCTAATGAAGGTGCGCATTTTCAGAATGCATTTGTTAGTACAGCCCTCTGCTCACCGAGTAGGGCTTCTATCTTAACCGGACAGTATGCTCATACTCATACCGTGGTTGATAATCAGGCAGCTGCACCTAAATCACTGATCTTTTTTCCACAATACCTTCAAAAGGCTGGATATCAGACTTCCTTTTTTGGCAAATGGCACATGGGAGGTGGAAATAGTGATCCGCGCCCGGGATTTAATCGCTGGGTGAGTTTTAACGGGCAGGGAGAATACTATAATCCTAAAATTAATATCGATGGTAAGATGGTTGCTTATACGGATAGCGCCTACATTACAGATATTTTAACTGACATGACCATTGATTGGCTTAAGCAGCGCGATAAGAAAAAGCCATTCTTTGTGTATCTATCCCACAAGGCTGTACATGCTGAATTCAGACCTGCAAAACGTGATAATGGTATCTATAAGGATATTCAGATCCAATATCCAGTATCCATGTTCTCAACAGCTAGAGCTGACAGCAAAAAATTTACGCGTGGAAAACAGGCCGACTCAAGTGCTTATAAAATAAATTACAAAGATATTCCGAGATGGGTGAGAGCACAGCGTGATAGCTGGCATGGAGTAGATTTTATGTATCATGGGCAGACTGATTTTGACAGCTTCTATGTTGATTATCTCGAAACCTTGATGGGCATTGATAACAGTGTAGGCAGGGTTTTGGAATACCTTAAAGAAAATGACCTGGATAAAGAAACACTGATTATTTATATGGGTGATAATGGATTTTCATTTGGCGAACATGGCTTGATTGATAAGAGGCATGCCTATGAAGAGTCGATGAGGGTTCCATTAATTGCTCGCTCTCCAGCACTGATCAAGGCCGGAACCAAAGTGAAGGAGATGGTGTTGAATATAGATATTGCACCAAGTATTCTCGAAATGGCAGGGGTTAAAAAGCCTGCCCAAATGGAAGGTAATTCATTTCTCAACTTGATGAAGGGTATGCCCGAAGCTAACTGGAGGAAGGAAGTATTTTATGAATATTATTGGGAAAATCCATTCCCTCAAACCCCAACTCAATATGCTGTGCGTACCAACCAATATAAGTTTATTCGCAGCCATGGTGTATGGGATATTGATCAGCTCTATGATCTGAAAAAAGATCCGTATGAGATGAATAATTTGATCAGAGACCCTGAATTACAGGATATTGCAAAAAATCTCAATAAAAAATTATGGGATTGGCTGGATAAAACAAATGGCTTGTACATTCCCCTTAAACCAATCACCGATAAAAAAGGCGATCATATATTTAGAAATACTTGGTAAAATTTTATTAAACTTATTCATTAACAAATTAATATAGCTTGTATTCATGCTTCATCGATTTAAATTTATTTTTCTTGCTAGTATTGGCATCACACAACTTTTGCCCTTGGTTTGTAAAGCTCAAAGCAAGCCCAATATTGTTATTATTTATACAGACGATTTAGGTGTTGGCGATATCAGTGCCAATGGTGCAACAAAGGTAAAGACACCGAATATTGATCGCATAGCCAATCAAGGCTTACGATTTACGAATGCCTATGCGACCGCAGCAACCTGCACTCCATCGCGATTTTCACTGCTTACCGGTAAATATGCCTGGCGAAAATCTGGAACCAATATCGCTCCGGGTGATGCGGCACTGATTATTCCAACAAATGAAGAAACTATGCCTGGAATGCTTCAAAAGGCAGGTTATCAGACAGCGGTTGTTGGGAAATGGCATTTAGGCTTAGGTCCTGCAGGCGGACCAGTCTGGAACTCTGATATTAAGCCAGGTCCGCTTGAGGTTGGTTTTAACTATTCCTTTATCATGCCTGCAACGGGCGATCGTGTACCTTGTGTGTACATGGAAAATTACAGGATCGTAGATCTTGATCCAGCCGATCCAATTACCGTATCCTATAAAGAAAAGATTGGTAATGAGCCCACAGGCAAGGAAAATCCTGAACTATTGAAATTGAACTATTCGCATGGCCACGATGCAACTATTGTTAATGGTGTTAGCCGTATCGGATGGATGACCGGTGGAAAAAAAGCACGATGGATCGATGAAGATATGGCGGATGTATTTACCGGTAGGGCGGTTAATTTCATCAAAAAAAATGCAAAAAATCCATTCTTTCTTTATTTTGCTACACAGGATATCCATGTTCCCAGAGTTCCGCATTCACGTTTTGTTGGTAAAAGTGGGATGGGTGCTCGCGGTGATGCAATTTTACAACTAGACTGGACCGTAGGAGAGGTATTAAAAACTCTTGACAGATTGAAAATTACTAATAATACCCTCCTAATTTTTACCAGTGACAATGGTGCGGTGGTAGATGATGGTTATGAAGATAGAGCTGTTGAATTATTGAACGGACATACGCCATCTGGAATATTGAGAGGTGGAAAATACAGTGCTTTTGACGGGGGTACAAAGATCCCGATGCTGGTTAGCTGGCCTGCAAAAATTAAGTCAGGTACAGTTTCCGATGCTCTTTTTAGTCAGATTGATATCTATGCATCCCTGGCGGCTTTAATAGGAAGAAAGATCAATGCTCAAGACAGCCGTAACAGTTTGAGTACTTTACTTGGCGGCAAAATCAACCGCGAATTTGTTATTCAGCAGGCGGTAAACAGTACGCTTGGAAT
>CAMDKO010000136.1 GCA_945901155.1 Pedobacter schmidteae | reverse complement strand
ATTTTTTACAAGCTCAAGACAAGGTTAAAGTGAAAAATTTCATTATTGAACCACCAACACTTGAAAATTTAGGATTCGAATGGTATATCGATGGTGATGTAAACCGCAATGCAACGGTAAAGGTCGAATATCGAATAGCAGAATCTGCTAAGGAATGGAAAAAGGGAATGCCTTTGCTTAGGATTGGTGGCGAGCATATCGAAAGAGCGGGAATTGATTATACAACTCCTCATATGTTTGCTGGTAGTATTTTGGATCTTACTTCAAACACAAAGTATGAGGCCCGATTTACAGTAGAAGATCCTGATGGGGTTGAAGGTGAAGCAGTTAAGGTAGTTAATGTGTCTACACGGGCTGAGCCTAAGGCTGCCAGTGGAGGAAGAGTAAGGCATGTATATTCCCAATATTATACGGGTGTGAAAGAAGAACCGAATTACCCGGGTTTAGTTTCGGCATATAACGGTTCGAAAGAAACAAAGGGAGATTGGTATGTGGTGAGTGAAGATAAAGTTCAACCTGGAGATATTATAAAAATACATGGCGGACTTTATCAGGGTGTACTTCTTAATTATCCTGATTGGAATAATATTCCTTTCGATGGAACTTATTTTTTTACAGCAAAAGGTACTGCAGAGCGCCCTATTGTTATTGAGGCAGCGGGTGATGGCGAGGTTATCTTTGATGGAGCAGGAGCCGCTAACTTATTTAATGTGATGGCAACCGACCATCATATTTTTCAGGGGCTTACGTTTAGGAATGTAAGCAGAGTTTTTGACGCAGGTCGAAAACATTTGGCGGGTGCAAGCAATCTGACCATACGGAATTGTCGTTTTGAGGATGTTGGTGAGGGTATTCGGACAGAATTTGCGGGTTCAAAGAACTTTCTAATTCAGGATAATGTCATCATTGGCCGCGATGATCGTTACAGAATGTACGGTTGGGCCGCTCATCGTGAAGGATTAATTCCTTACGGAACGCATCTAATGGATTCTTACTATGGGATAATGATTTATGGCCCCGGGCATGTAATTGCGAATAATTCCATTGCCTTCTTCCACGATGCAATTGGTGTCTCAACCTATGGTACCCCAGAAAAGGAACAAGACTTAAAAGCAGTTTCGATTGATATTTATAATAACGATTTACACCTGATGGTTGATGATTTTATTGAAGCAGATGGCGGTGTGCACAATATTCGTATCATGAGGAATCGCGGAATTAATGCTGCAGAAAGTGGAATAAGTGCACAACCTGTGTTTGGGGGCCCCGCCTACTACATCAGAAATGTAATGTATAATATTGGACAGGGTGGTGCACTTAAAATACATGGAGGGGTACCTGGACTTATGGTCTACCATAACACCTTTATCACAGAGAACAATTCTGGAGGTGGACATCCAAATTCTAACTACCGAAATAATTTATTTCTTGGTGCGGATGGGCCAACAATTGTTGCGGCATTTCCTTATACAACTCCATATTCTATAGCTGATTATAATGGGTATAGGCCAAATCGTGGTACTGAAAGTCCCGAAAATCAATATGTATGGTTGTCTCCAAAAGGGGAGCGAGAAGGATTTAAAACCTTACAGAGTTTAACTAATGCTAGTGGTCTTGAAGCTCATGGTATAACAGTAGACTATGATGTTTTTGAAAACCTTCTGAAGCCGATTCAGGCAGCTAAATCAGATAAGCCTAGTCCTGTTTATTTCGGAGTAGATCTTAATTTTAAACTTAATCCTAAGGGAAAGGCAGTGGATGCCGGTGTCATTATTCCAAATATCAATGATTATTTCCGTCAAAAAGCGCCTGATTTGGGTGCTCTTGAAGTTGGAAGTCCGGCAATAATCTATGGAGTGCGTGGCCTTAATCAGAATCAAGAGTTCTGGCGATGATTAGGGATATTATGGGTTTCTCTATGTCAATAGCTTAATTAGGATTTTATCTCAAAATAAAAAACCGCTGTTTGTAACTATAGCGGTCTAATATTAACAGTTAAGTTATTTTTTAGAATTTTACTCCGCCTGAAATATAAACAATGCGGCCATCAGAAGGTAAAATCCCTGGACCGGGATATCCTCCTGAGCGGCGGGTAAAATAGTGCTCATTCGTGAGATTATTTACGCCGGCTTTCAGATTATAGTTTTTAAGAAACTTAAGGCTAGCTGATAAATCCTGTACTTGATATGAAGGGATTAGCCCTGTGGTAGCAGCTGTATTTGAAATTCGATTATTTGCAGCATCGGCGAAAGTCTCACCCACAGAACTTAGTTGCCAGGTGATAGAAAATCCTTTTTTAGCATAGCTTGCTCCAAAACGATTTATTTGGGCAGGTGCATTTTCTACACGGTTTCCGGCAAGGTTACCTGTTATAATTTGCCCGTTGTTAATGGTGGTGGTTTTAAAATCTTTGTAAGTGGCATCTATAAATGCCAATGATGCAAAAATACTTAGATTTCCTGCTTTTGGACTGGTCATCAAAGCTGAAACCGGATCAAATTCAATATAGGCCTCCAACCCTTTACTCACCGATCTGCCTAAATTAGTCCGAAACTGATAACTTTGACCATTATTTATTTGGGTAATAGTTCCTATTCGATTATTATATTGGAGGTTAAAATAATTAATATCGAAATTCAGGAAATTGCTCATTTTTCCGCGGTATCCAATATCGAAGTTATAGCCTTTCGCATCTTTTAATGTTTGGTCAATAACATCGGTGGTTGCGGGTGGAGTTAAATCAGAAATCAAAACAGGACGGTATGCCTCTGAAAAATTCGAATAAATTTCCGAGCGTGGTATGATATGGTATTCTGCACCGGCACCCAAGAGCAAGAAATTACGCTGCCGTGTGGCAGGACTTAGGTTGATGCTTTGCCCATTAACTATATTGAACCGCCCCTCCATTTGTGAATTGATGTTTTCGACCCTTAATCCCGTCGTAAATAATAATTTTTTATTGATGCGAAAAATATTTTCCGCAAATGCCGCTCTGTTAATGTTTCTATAATCTAAATCGCGAGGATACAATCCCTCTGCTAGGTCGTAATTCATCTCACTTCCTATATCACCTTTCCCTAACTGTTTACGATCAATTTGACCTTTAAAATATCTTAAGCCAGTTGCCAAAGTGTTGTTTAATCCGAATAATTTATAATCTGTAAGAATTCTTAATTCTGTACCATAGGTTTTGTAATAATCTCTGTCTACCTGCCTATTACTTGAGTCGTCGGGAATGTTGATTGCTTTAACGAAACCAACGCTATTTCTTTCGGCAAAGGTGCCAAAGGTTTTCCAGCTCAGTTTAGTTTTATCATTAAGAATGTATTCTGCGCTGATGGATGGAATCAGCCAGGGAGTATTGAACCAGTTTCGGCTTCGTAAACTTTGTCTGGGATTTTGATGAAACTGAGCATCTCCTAAACCGCCTGCTTGTTGACTTTTAGTTGTCATATAGGTAATTTCAGTACTCAACTTGAATTTTTTCGTAAGCGCATAGCTCCATTCAAGATGAGCATGATCGGTATTGAAATAACTATTGTCTCTCCATCCATTGCCTACACGTTTTTGATAGTATGCGGTATAGCTTAACCGACCTTCTGTACCGCCAATGTAGTTAAACGTACTAAACAGTCCGTTACTACCTACCGTATTTTGGGATTCGAAAGTGAGGAGGGTTGAAATATCCGGCTTACGCAGTACGAAATTCATCAAGCCTCCAAACTGCGGGCCATATTGAAGAGAAGAAGCGCCACGTACAATTTCAATCCGGTCAACAACCTCCATTGGTGGAGTATAATAGGCTTCCGGATAGCCCATTGGATCAGGTGTAATATCATAGCCATTCATTCGAACATTGAACTCCCATGAACGATTGGGGCTTAATCCTCTAGATGCTACACCAAGTTGGATACCTGATCCGTCATTTTCCCAAACCGAAATACCGGGTGTTCTTCCAAAGATCTGCCTACTATTATTCATTGCTAGATTGGCATTGATGTTATCCAGTTTAATCACTTCATTTTTTTTGCCAGCGTAGATGCTGAAGTCTTTTGTTTCGGTAAGAGTTTCATTGCCTCTAATTCCTCTTGAAGTTAAAAAAGTTACTTCGCCAAGAGTTAAGCCCTCCTCTTCTAACTGGAAGTTAATAGTAGAATTCTGGTTTTCAGTTAATTCAAGAATAAACTCTTTATTTCTGAAACCTAGGTAGCTTACTGCAATCGTGTATTTTCCCGATGAAAGTCCTTTAAGAAGATACTCACCTTTAGAGTTGGTTTGAACTCCGCGTACAGTACCCTTTAAAATGATATTTGCCCCTATAACAGGCTCATTTTTTATAGTGTTAACCTGACCTTTTATACTTGCTTTTTGTCCAAATGCCTGACCCGCAATTCCTATCCAGATGCTCAGGCATATAATGTATGTATTCTTCAAAGTCAAATTGGAATGATTCTAATTAAGGTCAAATCTAAAATTTATTTAGACTTATTCCAAATAATAATTAAAAATTATCGGCAAATAGTTTGAAAAGATTCGTTACCCAAAAGCAGGAATGAAATCTGGAATTTACAATGAATATTCTTTGCTCGAGTGCTGCATGCTTATTGAACATATTAAATGAGGAGTACTACTAATGAGAAGAAAGAATTTGATATAAAATAATTGGTGGTCTAGGTTTTGAAATCTACCTGCTGAAATGTGACTAGTACCTGATACTGATTGAGGAATTAATTAATCGCATTGAAAAAGCCGATTAATATGTTGGATTTTTCAAAAAAGCAACATGGTAATTACTAATCGAGCATGTAAGGAATTGATCAGGATTTATTTTTACTAGGTTACTATCAAACGACAGGAGTGATTCACATCTTTTATTCGTTAAGGAATGTATGATTTTTAAAAATAGTATGGCATTCAAATACAGCGAATAGTAGATTTATAAAAATATGTGGTTAAATTTATTTGTCCAGAAAAATTTTCTGGGAAAGTATACGTTCTAATTTATAAAAGCTTAGTCATGTTAAAAATTTACACTACAATTCTTATTTTTTTCTTGTTTACGTTCAGTTTGAAAGCTCAGTTTATTCAAAATATATCTGATTTGAAGGGTAAGCCTTTAGTTGAAAATTTAAGTTCTGATATTTCAGGATCACCGTATTTATTGGATGATTGGTTAAAGGGAACTGTTGAGCTGGGGAACAAGGTTTCTTATAAGGATGTAGATTTGAAGTATAACCTGTATAAGGATGAGCTTTTTTTTAAAAATCCGAAAGATGGATCGATGTTAGGCTTTGCTTTACCAGTTGCCGGATTTTCATTGGCAATAAAGGATAAACTTGAGATTTACAGGAATGGTTTTCCGGATATTGATAATTTTAATAGGAAATCCTATTACCAAGTTTTATTTGATGGAGGAATTAAACTCTTATTAAAGAGCACCAAAACTTTAATTGAAGTAAAGCTTTATAATTCGCCAACTACAGAGAAAAAATTTGTTGATAATGCCATTTTTTATGTATTTCAGAATAGTGTGATGACAAAATTCAAGCCTTCCCGAAAAGATTTTTTGGAGTTATTTAAATCTAAATCTACTGAAATTGGCGATTTTATTAAAAATGAAAATATAGATTTAAAGAAAAACGCAGACTTAACAAAAGTTTTTGTGTTTTATAATACGCTGTAGTATCAATCGCTTTTTATTGCGGGGAACAGTCCCGATAGCTATCGGGAGAACTGTACCGAGAATAATCGGGAGCCTACCCAAATAGTTTAAATAAAAAAAGCTACCGAAAGATAGCTTTTTGTAGCGGGGAGCAGGATCGAACTGCCGACCTCAGGGTTATGAATCCTGCGCTCTAACCATCTGAGCTACCCCGCCGAATTTGTCTTGTTTATTGTTGGTTAATAATTTATCTTAGGAAAAATCCGGAAATAAATCAGGATATTTTTAC
>CAMDKO010000135.1 GCA_945901155.1 Pedobacter schmidteae | reverse complement strand
TATTTAGATAATTAATAATTGACCAAAATAATATATTTTTTTGAAATAAAATAAAATATTTATCTTTTTAAATAAATTATTATCTATTAAATTAAATAATAATTAATGAATTGATATTAATATTTATTTTGAGTATTTAAATTATCATTCCGATTGTTTTTTGAACAAAAAATTCAGCCTAAATTCACGCAGTTGTAAAAAGTATGGCAAACAAACGCAATTGCCAATTGAACCAGAAATTTGAAAGTGAAATTACCTAGAATGAAATTAATTTGATGCGTTACTCAGCAATTTTCCATTAATGGAAGACTTAGAAGTATTCAATTTCAAAAACGCATGAAATTACATTGAATTTACATAAAGATTTATGCCATTCATTAATTTAGCGTTTGTAAAAAAGCTATAAATTATACATACCCAAGATATTCTTAATGCAAGAAAATGAAGAAAAACCAGACCTAGTAGTTTGGGACAATGAACGCGGTTATTATCAAAAAGGGCTAAGCTATGGCAGTAATGTAAGTGCACCGGCAATTAAACTTGATAATGTTTCTGGGTGGAAGCAATCTAATGCAGATGTAGCAAATAAAAACTTCAAAACCAAGTTTGATGAACTGAAAGAAGAATACGAAAAATTGGTGAATGAGGTTCAGCTCAATGAATTGGTTTATTCATCGAAATATAATTTCACTCCGATTATGGGGCAGGTTTATCATCTTTATAGTAAGGCCGATGATTCCTTATTTCTTTCGATGATTTCACCTGATAGCTGGAAACAAAAATATCTGGGTTCTTTTAAACTAGATACCAGTCATAAATGGGCAAAGGTTGAGCTTTAGAATCTAATTTGCCAAATGGCTTTATAAAAAGATGAATTTCAGATCAGAATTTCATCTGGTCTAATTCCAGTCCAAATAATTTTTTACTTATCTCATTTAGCTTTACAGAAGAGCCAGACAGGTGAATGGTACGATGCATGTGCTTGGCATTTTTTCCGGGCAAAAGGCTTAATGCCGGCGAAGAGCTCTCTAATTCATAAAAATTTCCCATCTGTTTCCCATCAATAGGGCCATCTGTATAGGCATTGACTGCATCTCCTTCAAATGGATTATCCTGTAACTTCCAGGCAGAGTTCACATAGTCAGTTAGGCCATCCGACAAAGTAAACTGAGCGATAGTCAGTACTTTATTTTTTGCATCATAACTGCCTGCAATTGGCAATGCACGTTTGGGCGAAACACCAATTTTACTACGCTGTTTGGCATCGGCTTTGAATAGGAGATAATCATCCCCTATTTTCAATCGATCTGAAGTTAATTTACCGAAATAATCATCTGTAACTATCTTACCCAGACTTAATGAATCTCCTTTTTTATAAGGCATCACCACATTAGTTTGATTATTAGACTGAAGCATACTCAGTATCCACATGGAAAGTAATCCTGATTGTTTTTCCCAGCCTTCAGACCCGATATTGGTTAGCACATTTTCAGACTGGAAACCAACTGAGCGAATAGCCGAACTCAATTCAATACCGAGTAATTGCCCAATGGTTTTTTGATCAAGCAAGGAAATGGTCCGATTAATTTTAAGATCAAAAAGAGTACCTGAGTAATTCTTAATCTGCATGGTCTTTTCAAACTTTGCTTCGGTATTAGTTGAAAAAATTAAATTAAAAGGCTCAGAATCGATAGCCTTAGGCACATACCAATTGTTAAATGTAAAGTCTGATCCTTTTTTAAAGAACAAAGAAAATTGTCCTCCTTCGGGTCCAAGCCAGAATCTTTCTTCACCACCCAAAGCGGTAAAATGCTCCGAAAATGCTCCGGTAGCAATCAGGTCATGGTTTATCCAGCCATAGCTCAAACCCTTTTCTCCATCAGAGGTACTCGTCATTACGCGACCCTGATATGCAGGCAATACGATTACCTGTGCGCTCCCGTTCAAATCCTTGAGCAAAATCAAATCGGGATGATGTTGTTTTAAAAATTCAAGATCATATCCAAAAGTCCCCTTTTGATTGGGCGCCTTATTGCATGAAACGAACAGAAATAAAACAATTAAGAAATAGAAATATCTTTTCACGGTTTGAGAATTTTGAATAAACATGATCTAAGAAAATTAAAAAAAAATTAACAACAACCTTCTGCCCCAGAGCAAGACTTTGCCTCATGCAAAGGTGACCCACTAAGTACTTCGTCTGCAGTTGCGGGCCTTATATCTACAATGCTAAGATGATAAACCAATATCTCACCGGCCAAGGGATGATTAGTATCCAGAACTGTAAAATCGCTAGTTTTATTTAGCAAAACGCCCTCCCGACCATCCAATAATTGAACAATATCTCCGGTTTGTAGATTGCCAAGATCCGGAATATCTTCATTATTGATCTGAATAACCAACTGATCTTCTCTTGAACCAAAAGCCTCTGATGGATCAATGCGTACTTCCATTTCATCGCCTACCCTTTTGCCGTTCAATGCTTCTTCGAGTTTAGCGAGAATATTTCCCGCTCCATGTAAATAGGCTTCAGGAGCATAACCTGCAGTATCTTGAATGAGTACATCATTGATATCTTTCAGAGTATAATGAATTGAAACCACTGTATTATTTATTACCTGCATGATGTTAAACTTTAAAAACTAATTTTTGACCAGGCACCAGACTGATGGTGGAAGCAAATTTCAGGGTGTATCTATTCCCTTTCTGTGAGATTGATGCCGGAATAAGCTGATCACCGAGTATAACCTCCAGGCCAGTAACTTGATGCAAAGCATGCAATGAGAAACTATTTAGACTTAACTCTCCATACTGAACTAACAGGCTTGCCCGGAGTTTTTGAGCGTCTCTTTCTTGTTCATAAGACCCCCAAGCTGCTGCAGAAGTAAAAGGAGCTTTGAACTTTTCAGGATTCAATTTAGGATCGAAAGCCATGTGGCCATTGGGGCCATGATATTCAAATCCGCAAGCAGTTATAAAAGTTCCATAACTGGCCATTGCTCTTGCATAATGATCACTACATTCAATTTCATTAAATGGATTCCGTTTTGCAGCATGATACCTATCGTGGATCATTCGGGTAATCACCATCGCTTCATCGGTCATTCCTTCGGCCATCATGTGGGAGGCTACCTGATGCTCAAATCCGCTCATGCACTCATGGAAATAACCCAATTGCCAGGTAATATTATCTCCATAAGGTCTTGTTTCATTCTTCGGATTAGTATTCATCACCAAACCCCCTTCGCCAGCAAGTGCATAGGGTCTTCCTCCGGTACGTTCTTTAATATAAGGACCAACATCGGGAGTGAAATTATACTTCCATAAAGATTGTAATGCTTTTAGCGTTTTTTCCTTATCAATGATACGGCCCAGCGCTACCTGATGCGACCAGCTTTGCCCGTAAACCTGGTCTATATGGCAGGTATTATATGACCCCAACTTTTCTCTGCCTTTAATCTCATCCGGTCTGTGAATAAAGTATTCGCCATTGAAAAGTTTCTCCTCCATGTTTCTGCTACCCTTAATCACATAGTCAGTACATATCTTTTCAAAATCAGAATCCTTCATTTCGGCAGCCATTACTCCAGCTGCTTTTACTGCAGCAATACATAAGCCAACTAGCCAAGCAATTTCGCCATCCCAAACAGCATCAAGGGTATTCTCAATTGGAGTATCCTCCATTCCATCCTGATTTTTATCCTGACGGATAACCCATTCTGTTGCCAGCTTAATCTTTTCCCAGTTCTTACTCAAAAATTTATGGTCTGCACTCATTTGATGCTCGCGGTAAATCCGCAAGATAGTTCCTGCCTGACCATCAATTGCTGCTGTTTTAACAACCTCGCCTCGATACCAAATCATCCCATCCGGCTGCAATGATAAACCCAGATCTATCCGCTGGCGGGTATCTCTTTCTATGCCCGGAAATATACGGCCTACTGCCTGTGCATATTGCCAAACATGGGTGCAAGTACCCTCGCAACAACCAACCCCTTCCCAGGCATAAAATCTGCCTGAACGAAAACGATGAGCGGTTGTGGTAGCTAGGGTTGAAATATTTGAAAAAGTACGTTCTAAGAACCACCATGGCAAACTTGAATCAAACCAGGTGTTTTTCCATAATTTACTCGTATTACTTAGTGAAGAAAAATTCTGATGTACATAGGTCAATACTTCAGAAGCAGAGCTAAACCAATTTGCATAATAACGACCTCTATCCTGAATAGCCTGATTTAACTTCAGATTGGCAAAATGCCAAGCTATTGAAAAATGCGCCTCGACTGTGGCTCCAGGCTTAATTTGATAAACGGTACGAACCGCAGCGATGAGTTGCTGATCTGTAGTCTTCTCAGTTAATTTTTCATTCTGTTGAGCAAAAGAAGCCAGCGTTACAGGAAACCGAAGATCTGTAATTGCTTTAGAATCACCACCTAAAGAAGCAATGCCCAATGTGCCAAAATCTGGATCTTGCAATTGAAGAAGCGATCCATTCAGATTGATACTTGCCTGTACTGTTTTCAATTTGCCTTGAGCTAGTACTTCATTTCTGCGGATATCTTTTGATCCTGCAGACTTTATTGAAACCTTATTCTCAAGCCAGCCGAGTATAGAAACACTGACAGGCATTTGTGAATTGTTTTTAACAGAAAAAGAATATATGGTACAGGGCAGCCCAGAACTTTTTTCATCTAGTGGGATAAATGGTGAATAAACATTTGCTGTAATTTCTACAGGCAGCTCTTTAGAGATATAACGAATGCTAGCCATTGGATAGGTTGCTTCAAAAATAATCTCATCCCAATCATCGGCAATCATTTTCTTTAAATAGGTTTGTTTACCCACTTGAATTTTAAATGCAAAACCCTGTTCCATTGGGCGGATATCTCTGGCGGGTTGAACATAAGCTGAGCCATCTCTAGAACGAACTTTCTTTCCAACATGAAGTTCAGTGCCCCAGTCTACTGATTTTGGATCTATACCCTCCTGTTGAGAATTAAAAATATCCCATAACCATAAGCGGCCATCACCACCCAGATAAACCGTGCCGGTATTGATCCCACCAACTGGCATCCCAATAAAGTTAAGCTCGTTTTTACTTTTAAAGTATTTACTTACAGAACCCCGCTGAAACAATGATTTTACCCATTGGGGGTCCAGTTTTTTATCCACAGGAATATTATGTACCAACTCTCCCGGTAAAAATGGGCCTGCAATAGCCCTTGCCCTATTGGCATACATTCCGGCAGCAAATATTCCGGAGGTTTTTAAAAAGAATCTTCTTTGCATAAAGCAGCAAAATATTAAAAAGCAAAATTAAAATTAACATAAATAAAGATTCACTCATGAATTAGTTCATTTATAAAAAATACCTTAATTTAATTTTTTTAATCTGAGATAAACCAAATTTGTTATATGATTTTTTCTAAACTAACTATAGTTAAAAATACAATCCTTTTTACCGGATTGATCTGCCTGTCCAATATTTCTATTGCACAACAATCATTCACATCAGGCGAATTAAAAATGAGCCTGAACAAACAAGGATCTATTACAGAATTATCCAATTCTTTAACAGGTAAAAACTACCTTTCATTAGATACTTTATCTCCTCTTATTACGCTGATTAGCAATGACATACGTTACAAACCGACTTCAATGACCTATGATAAAATTCAGAAAAAAATTACACTGGGGTATCCAACAACAGGAGTATCTATTGATGTTAGGGTAAGCAGTAAAAACACCCATCTGGTGCTAGAAATTATCCGGGCAGCACCTGAGCGCATGATCGATGCCATTGTTTGGGGGCCATTCCCTAACACGATCAGCAAGACCATTGGCGAGATTATTGGCGTGGTGCGCGATGGAGAAATTTCGCTTGGAATTCAGGTATTAAATATCAAAACACTCGGCGGTGATTATCCAACAAGAGAAGGCAGCACCTGGGCAAGGGG
>CAMDKO010000134.1 GCA_945901155.1 Pedobacter schmidteae | reverse complement strand
AAGGTTTTTCACAATAAACATCTTTACCAGCCTTAAACGCAAGAGTAGCAACTTGACTATGCCAATGGTCTGGTGTTGCACAGCTTATCGCATCAATATCCTTACGATCTAGTATATGCCTGAAATCTTTGTAAGCCTGTGCTTTATGTCCGGGACGAAGCGTGTCCAGAGTTTTCATCGTGGAATCTAGATGAAGCTGATCCACGTCGCATAAGGCTACTATTTCAACTTCCGGAATTGCTGCAAACCATTTCATATGTGAATTACCCATTCCACCAAGACCAATATGGGCAACTCTTAAGCGATCACTTGCAGCTACCTTGCGCAGCATGTCAGGGAACATTAACATTCCCATCCCGGCAATGCTGGTTTTCCTTAAAAATTCTCTACGATTTGAATTCAATTTCATATAAATTTAGATGTGAGATGTTATATATGAGATATGAGATGTGAGATATGAGATGTGAGATGTTAGATTTGAGATTTGAGAAAGGTGTTATTAGATCCAAAGCTTCTTGCTCATTCCAAATACCATATCAAAAATTATACTTATTTCGTGCTTAAATCTTTGATCCTAATGTTTCTAAACTGTAACTCTGAACCATGTCCCAGAAATCCGATATGTCCGCCATCTCTTTGTAATCCCGGGTGTTTCTGTCCGTCGGCAGCACCATTCTTCCTAGCATCTGTGATATCTCCATCAAGAATAACGGTACCATTTAAAATAACCTTGATCTTTGGTCCCTGCACAATCACTTCCTGATAATTCCATTCGCCAACAGGCTTCAGCGAGCCTCTTTTTGCAGGAATTGTACCGTAAACAGATCCATGATACTGATACACTTTCAGATCCTTATATACAGGAGCATCATTATCCAGTATTTGTAATTCCATTCCTTGATAAGCTACATCGCCAGTTATTGGTGATCTGATACCCAGACCATTATTCGCACCCGTTGTCAGTTGAAACTCAAAACGGAAAACAAAGTCACTAAATTCTTCTTTGGTAAATAAATTATTACCAAGGGTGCTTTTTTCAGGCTTCGGACGAACAGCCATATTACCGTTTTCGGTGATATAATCTCTGGTATTCCCCATCCAGTTAAACATATTGGTTCCATCAAACAACACCTTGAAGCCTTCTTTCTGTTCTTTTTTACTGAGCTCAAATGGCTTTGCACGAGGTAATTCCTTAATGTAAATATTACGATAAGCAACCGGCGACCCATGGGCCTGCAGCTCAATCTGTTCTTCTGCAAAAATCGGAATCTTTCTGTCCCAGTAATTTTCCAGGATCACATTATCAGTAACCAGCTCGCCATTCAAATAAACGGTCACGCGATCAGCTTTCATAATGATTCGGAACGTATTCCATTCATCCAATTTCTTATCAGCCACTTTTAATGGCTTACTTTCATTAACCTGATTGTTGTATAATCCACCTGAACCTACCTGTGCTCCTGATTTTACACGGGCATTATCCCAAATCTGTACCTGAGGTGTTCCTCTGAGATAAATACCAGCATCACCCTCTTGCTTGCCATCATCGATGATCTTCCAGTCAACCATCATCTCAAAATCACCATATTTCTTAACTGTAGTAATATTATTTCCATGCCCAGTAAATTGAAGCTCGCCATTGACTACTTTCCAGCTGTCACGCATTTCTAAATCAGCTTTTACCTGTTCTGCTGCCAGAGTTTTAGCATCCATTTTTGACCTTTTGATCGGGTCTCCTACTAAGCCTTTCCAGCCTGTAAGATCTTTACCATTAAATAAGGCAGTGAAGCCATTCATTTGAGGGTTCTCAATAGTCTGCTCAACCGCTTTTTTTGATAGAGGATTCTCTGCCAATGCAAAAATTGCAGGAAGAACTAATGCAGCAAGAAGAAAGAGACGAATTTTTTTTGGAGAAAACATATTTTCCTTTTTAAGATTAATTTATAGAATTGAATATAGCTTTTATATTGTGAAAATAAAATCAGATTCGATTGATTTATAAAATGTTAGTTTGCAGTAAGAGGTACGATTTCAACTTTCCTGACAAACATTTCTGCTCCTTCAGACTGAATCTGAATCTTTCCTTTGGTAGGGCTTACATGATAAGCTTCATTCACCAAAACTCCATTTAAATAAGCAGAAACTTTATCACCTATAACCACACACTCTACTTTATTCCATTGTCCGACTGGTTTTTCAACATCATTTTTGCCTCTGAATCCGAGAACATCCTTCCATTCAGGGTCTCTTGCAAACCAATCGATCCGGCCACCATTGATAGTTAAAGGCTGCCCACCTGCTAAATACACATTGGCTTTACCCCCATTCTTAGGGGCCACATTGCTGGTTAAAGAAAACTTTTTGCTGCCATCGCCAACCACCAGAAAATCACCAGTTCCGCCTTCAATAATCTGACATTCAATAGAATACATCCATGTTCCGGAATAACCGCCGTCAGCACCAATTGAATGTAAAAGGATACCACCATCTCTTGCTCTATCCACCCGTGGTGCAAATGTTTTAGGCCCCCACTTAAATTCAACAGTTAGTTTATAATTGCTATACTCCTCATTTGAAGTGATACATCCATATTCCTCTCCGGAGATATGAATCAGTCCTTTTTCTACGCTGAATACATTCTTTGGGTCAATATCGCGTCCGCGACCTTTAACAAATTTGTACCAACCATCCAGATTCTGACCATTGAAGAGAGTAATGGATTTTGATTTGCTGACAGTTGAAGCACTTGATTTTGATTTAGTGGTGCCACATCCACCAATGATGAATGAACCCGCAATAAGGGCAAGGGCGAATAGAAATACTTTTTTCATGTTAAGATCGATAAATGTGAATTGATTATTTTCTTTTTACTAAGTTTCCTAAGCCATCCGGAAGGGTATTCAGGTAGGCCATCAGATCTGATAATTCCTGCGGGCTCAACATTTTATCGAGTCCTGGAGGCATTAATGATATGTTAAGCGGTTCAATTCCAGTAATTTCTGACCTTGGAATTCGAACCTGTAATCCCGGACCAGTTGCAATAAGTATAGCATCAGGCAATTGCTCCTTAAGAACACCGGTATATGTTGCCGTTTTTGTGGTAATTCTACTCGTTTCATACTCCCGGGCAAAACTGGCACTTGGGTATAAAATAGCTTCTAGAATATCATGTCCGGAGCGGATTTGACCGATATTGGTTAGGTCCGGTCCAAAAATAGCTCCTTTTCCGGCCACAGCATGGCAAGAGGAGCAGATGCCTTTCCCAAAAAATATTTTTGCTCCTGAGGCCACATCACCCCGCGTTAAACTTGCTTCAAGTTTTGTCAATTCTGCTAACCTTCCCGCATTTTTCTCTGCTAATTTTGCCAACAAAGGATCTGCCGAGCTCTTGATTTTTTGAGAATACGCATTCAATAATCCTTTCAATTCTTCTTCTGAAACATTGTCCAGTCGATCAGGACTTGCACTTAAAGCAGCCACCAAGGCTATACCAACTTGCTCTGTTTTGTTATTTTTAAATGCACTGATTAGATTTGGCAAGAGGTAAACATCGGTTTTTGCCACCTGCTCTTGTGCAAGTTTAAGTAGTTGATCGTCTGTTAGTTTTGCATTAGAAAGCAAGCGGGCTGACATTTGCCTAATCGGCGATTCATTTTTATTCCCTAAAAAAGAGAATGCCATACTAAATTCCGTATCCGACAAAACTGGTACCGAAAGCAATTTAGAACTCAAGGCTTTCAATCGAAAATCAGGGCTTGCATTTTCATTCTGCACAATCTGACTCAACTGACCATTCAATGCTTTAATTCTTCTAGATTCGATCAATCCCAAAACCTGAGATTTAATTTCAGTGCTCCCGTTATCCAATAATTTAGCTAATGCCTGAACCCAAACTTGAGGAACAGTATTTACCGAAGCATGAGCCATCACATCTAGTAAGAAAATCTTTTTTGTATCCGATGCTAAATTACTTCCCAGCTGTTCGGCAAGGAAAGTCTGTAATTGCTTATCATTACTAAAGGTGATCATTAGATCTCGGATAGCTGTAATATCCGTACCAGCAATTTCAAGTTCGTTCAAACGACCTTTCAGGAAGTCAATTACAATATCCGACCAATCGGGATGATGGGCAGCAACCCAGATTCCAATCTTTTGCAATTGAGGAGTTTTGCTTGTTAGGAAAGGAGATACATTTTCTTTCTTAAGAACTGTACCCCCAATTTGATCGAGTGCAATCAATGCCGTTCTTTTTACATTGGCAGCTGGGTTATTCAATGCCTCCTGCAATAAACCCGCATCGTTTAATTTGATAAGGGCATAAATTAATGCATGCTCTTCAAAACGATCATTATTGATTGCGGATGCTTTCAATAATGCAGAAACAGCACGTTTATCGCCTATCTGACCTAAGGCTGTTGCAGCTTGCCTGCGGACAGCAAATCTATCTTTCTGAACCAGTTCCATCAGTTTATCAACAGAGAGCTTATCTTTTGCCAGCCCTAAAGCACGGGCAGCGGATGTTCTAACTACAGCTGAAGGATCAATCAGGCCTGAACGTACTCCGATCATGGCATTTGGCGTAGCGATACGCGAAAGTGCAAATATTCCCGCAGCACGCATTTCTTCACTTGCAGACTTCAGTAATGAACTTTTAATTGGCAAAACTGCTGCTTCTCCCTTACTAATTAATAGCTCTATGGCATGGTCACGAACGGCTATACGAGGGTCTTTCGTAGCGGCAACGAGTGAGGCAACAGCCATTGATTTCAAATTCAATTTAGTACCCCAGGGATCATTAACTTTTGCAGCACCAGTTTTTCTGATCCTGTAAATTCCTCCTGGAACATCCAACTTTGCAACCCTGGATAGCGGGCATCCCAATATAAACCAACCACCAGTATTTACTACTAGCATACTACCATCGGCATCTTCCAACACATCCGTAAGGTGCATATCCTGAACGTTTGATGTCACGAATGGCTCATCGGCAGTTTTATAAGTTGCCCCATCGGCAATTACCTTATGACGCATGATGCGACCTGTATTAAATTCAGCACTAAAGAGACTGCCCTGATTTTCTTTACCCATGGTGTTTCCACGATAACGCATAATTCCAGAAGGAGCTACTCTGGCCATTTTATTCATTACTGGCATCAGGTCGCCAGTTAAAATAAATTTATCCTTTTCAATTACCGGATTATTTTTGGGATACGTTCCGCCTTCTACCCAGTGCATAATCGCATCACGCAACCCAGCCTGAGGATCGATAAAATAAGTCATTGTTCCAACGGTTTCACCGGATGGCATAAATGCCAGCTCAATCGAATTGTCGAAACCGCCACCGGCCATTGATTCTAGTCCGCTTCCATCAGGTCTGCATCTCCAGATCCGGGTACTGCTTCCTTTTAAATTTTCACCTTCTTTGGTAGTGATGTCAAATCCACGGCGGGCATCTGTCATGTATAACCACCCATCAGGACCCAGAAATGGGCCGCCCAATAATGCACCATTTGAATTTAATACCCAGCCTGTAAGAACTACTTCGCGCTTATCGGCAACACCATCTCCATTGGTATCGGTAAGGCGCAAAAGATCTGGTGAGGAGGTAACATACAAACTACCATTATAAAATACACCTCCTTTTGGAAAGGAAAGTGAATCGGCAAATATCTTGCTCTTATCAAATTTGCCATCGCCATCGGTATCTTCCAACAAACGAACGTGATAGGGTGGGTCTGTCAACATTCCTTGGTTTGTAGGTGAACTACCATCCGATTCGAATACAAACAACCTGCCATCGCTATCAAAAGAGGCAAACATGGGATAGGAGATCATGCCGGGATCAACAGCCCTTTCAATGGTAAAACCTTCGGGAACTTGGAGCCCGTCGAGTTCAGGAACAGCCGTTTCTTTTTCTTTATTGCCAAGGAAAAACAAGACACTGGCAGAAAGAACTACTACTGCAGCAAGCTGAAAAGGTGATTTAAAGACT
>CAMDKO010000133.1 GCA_945901155.1 Pedobacter schmidteae | reverse complement strand
TAGGTGATACGGTTTCTAAGTTTGATGCGATAGAATTACCCGAAGGCCCAGGTAGATTTGAAGCATTTATCAAATCAGATGATCAGGATATTGGTGTACAGTATGTTGATGTAGAACGAATAAATTAATTTTGTTATTTAATTAAATCAGTATATGCAAAGAAGACGATTTCTAGAATCTGCAGTTTTTGGTTCGGCAGCCATGCTCATTGGTTTCCCAATTCTAAATGCACAGGCATCATCTAATATTAAGATCACTAAAATTAGATATTATGCCGCCCCTGGCTATAATAAACCCCTTTTTAATCAGGCTCGGGGTATTGTTGAAATTGAAACTAATACAGGGATAATTGGTATCGGCGAGGGTGGTTCAAAAGACATGATCGAGCAATGCGCTCAGATGATGATCGGCGAAGATCCTTTTCGTATTGAGCATATCTGGCAATATCTATACAGAGGGATGTTTTATCCTCCTGGAAGAGAGAAATTACATGCATTAGGAGCCCTTGAGATGGCGCTTTGGGATATTAAAGGCAAAGCCTTAAATGTTCCCGTATATGAGCTTTTGGGTGGATCAACAAGAGAATTTATAGAGTGTTACGCCACAGGTTTTAGACCATCAAAAGCAAAAACTGAGGAAGAAAGAGCAACCGATTGTCTTAAAGCTGGGTTTAGGTCATATCGGATCGGACCAACGGGTGGCAATGGTGATCTTCCTTTTGATTTCTTTGATAATGCCGATAAGACCATTGAATTCAGTAAGAGAATTGATCAAGCAGTAGGGGGTAAGGGTAATTGGGCAATTGATCTTCATACCCGTTTTGATACTCCCGAAGCTGTAAAAATCTGTTCAGCACTACAAGAATTAAGTCCATATTTTGTGGAAGATGCGATCAGGTCTGAAAATCCAGGTGTTTACAGAACGTTCAGGCAGGCTACTAAAGTACCTCTTGCAGTAGGTGAACAATTTGGCGATCGCTGGGATATTAATGAATTAATTGAACAACATCTCATAGATTATTCTAGGGTAACATTGCCCAATAGTGGTGGAATTATAGAATTGAAGAAGATAGCAGCATTATGTGAGACCCATTATATAGGCATGATTCCACACTTTACTGGCCCTTTATCAACAGCAGCTTTAGTACATGTTTTGGGTTCAAGTAGCCCTTCAAGAGTAATGATGGAATTAGCTGGAGGTGAGGTAGAAAGACCAGCGTATTTCAATGATGATTACCTGAATTTTTCTAAAGGTAAATTGTATTTAAATCCTGAACCTGGATTGGGTGTGAAATTTAATCCAAAAAAGGCAAATTTTATCATTGAAATTGCCGAAAAAACTAAGTTTCCACATCCAGTTTTGAAGAGTCCGGATGGGGCTATTCACAATTGGTAATTTATAAAATTCATTTATTTTCGATGTTTATGCCATTATTTCCATAAATAATCACATTTTTAGAATTCCGGAATAGAATTAAATCCGATTCATTTTGAGAACTATAATTTATTTTTAAAACATTATAATTTGAAAACCAGATCAATACTATTTTTCGTAATAATCCTGACCTCTAGCTGTATGTTTCTTTGGTCAGGATGCAGTGCCAGTAAAATAACTGCACTTGCAATTGCCGGCGATAAAGATCCTTCTGCTATGGCAGAGTTTATTTATAATCCTGAAGATTCAAGATTAAAAGACAGGAAATTTGAACAGGTACCGGCAGTTGCTGCAACTGCTGATGGTAAGCAGGTTTATGTAGCCTGGTATTCAGGTGGAGCTGCACCTGGCCCTGGTAATTATGTGACTTTATCTGTTAGTCAGGATTTAGGAAAATCTTGGTTGAATGATCAGCTAGCTATTTATCCAACAGATAAGGCCTATCGCTTATTTGATCCCACAATTTGGAGAGATAATAAAGGGAAAATTAATTTATTCTACGGAAGTGCAAAAAATAACTTGATCTGGGATGGTTTTGGCGGTGTTAATGCCATAGAAATTAAATGGGATGGAAAGAGAATCTCTAATTCTCAGCCTATCCGAATAAGTGATGGGGTAATGAGTAATAAACCTGTTTATTTATCTTCAAAAAAGCAGACACTTTTCCCCGTTTATATTGATAAGCCAATCCTTGGAACAAAATCTGAAAAATCATTTCCTCAACATGGGGTGTTTGTTTATTCTAAAACGGGCAATAATCTACCATTGAGTTTTTATGCTTCAATTTATATTGATGAAGAATTAAGGATTCATGATGAACCACAACTGGTAGAAATTTCTGAAAATGGAGAATATCTTGCAATGTTGAGAACTACCAAAGGAATTTATTATACAAAAAGTAATGACTTTGGAAAAACCTGGGCTAAAATTCAGCCTTTTACAGCTTCTGGCCCAACAACCTCCAGTAGATTTTATTTAGGTAAACTTTCTTCCGGTAATTTATTGCTGGTCAGTAATAATAGCACTACACGAAATAAAATGTCTGCTTTTCTTTCTAAAGATGGCGGAAAAACTTGGCCTCATAAATTACTACTTGATGAACGCGAAAATGTATCTTATCCAGATGCAGATCAAACAAGTGATGGCACTATTCATGTTGTTTTTGATCGTGAGAGAACTGGTGCTAAAGATATTTTGTATTGCAGATTTACAGAAAATGATATTCTGAATGGTAATGCATCAACTGTTTTTAAAAACAGGGTCAATAAGTAAAATTTTGAATGGAGAATTGATATTTTGATGGATAAACATATTTTATGTTGTGATTGGGGCACAACTTCATTCAGATTAAGGCTTGTTGAAAGACAAGATTATAAGGTTCTTGCCGAATATTTAACTAAAGACGGGGTTGCAGGTACATACAGAGACTGGAAAGAACAAGATGAGATTAATCGTTTTGATTTTTATGCAGCAATCTTAAAAAATAGCATTAAAGAATTAGCAAAAAAGACATCATTTATTTTAGATACTATTCCTGTAATTGTATCCGGAATGGCATCTTCTTCAATTGGGATGGAAGAACTTCCGTATGCAGAACTTCCTTTTGAGAGTAATGGAAGTCAAGCTTCAGTTAGGGTATTCAAAGATTTTAATGGGAAGGATGCTCCCTTGGTATTAGTTTCCGGACTTAAAAGTCATGAAGATGTGATGCGTGGAGAGGAGGCGCAGCTAATTGGTCTTCTCAAATTAAATGAAATCTCTATCCAGGCTTCAGAAAAAATTGTTTTTGTTTTTCCAGGAACACATTCAAAACACATTACTGTTAAAGATCGTTTTGTAATTGATTTTCAAACATTTATGACTGGTGAAATCTATAATATTCTTACTGAACATAGTATCTTAAAAGATTCTGTTTTAAGCAGTTCTGGTACCGTATTGATGCAAGCGGATCAAATTAAAGCCTTTTTAAAAGGAGTTGAAATTTCGGGCACATCGGCACTTTTACATAGCTTGTTTACTGTTCGAACCGGACAGCTATTTGGGCAATTTACAAAGGAGCAGAATGCATATTATTTAAGTGGTTTATTAATTGGTTCAGAACTCAGGCAGCTAAAAGATGGAAATTATGACCGCTTGGTAATATGTAGTGGAAAGCATCTGTATGAACATTATAAACTTGCAGCTGAAGCTATTTCCTTGAAATTCAATACAACTTATATTCAGCCTGAACTAATAGATAAAGCAACAATTGCTGGTCAGGTACAAATTTTTAATGCAACTCAAACAACTTCAAATGAATAATCAAGAGTTTTCTTGGAACGGATTTTCAAAAGTTCCCATTGTTGGAATTATCAGGAATTTGAGTTTTGATACTATCGAAAAAATTCTTCCTATCTATCTTTCTGCAGGTCTCACAACAATTGAAATAACCATGAATACTCAGGCAGCAGAAGAAATCATTCGTTTTGCTGCTGATAAATATAAAGGACAGCTAAATGTTGGAGCAGGTACGGTTTGTAATACAGATGAATTGGATTTGGCTATCCGGGCTGGTTCTCAGTTTATTGTTACCCCAATTCTCGATCCTGATGTTGTTCGAGCCTGTGTTAGTAAAAATATACCCGTATTTCCTGGAGCATATACTCCTACAGAGATCTATCAGGCTTGGAAATTGGGAGCAAGCATGGTTAAGGTTTATCCCGCAACAAGCCTCGGGCCAGAATATATCAAGGATGTGAAAGCACCTTTAAATAAGATAAAGCTAATGCCTACTGGCGGAATAAATCTAGATAATATTCAAACATTTATTAAAGCTGGTGCTGATGGACTAGGTATTGGAAGTCAGCTTTTTGATAAAACACTCATCAAAGATGAAAACTGGGAAGGCCTGGAATTACATTTTAAGCAATATGTGTCTAAACTTAATTCATAAAATAATAAAACGAATCTCATAACCATTCATACAATGACATCTCCAAAAGGAAAAAATTATCGCTGGTTAATAGTAGCACTATTATTTTTGGGTACAGTAATTAATTATCTGGATCGGCAGATCATTGGTTTATTGAAACCTACGCTTGAATTGGAATTCAATTGGACAGAAACAGATTTTGGTAAGATCATGTCAGCATTTTCTTTTGCTTATGCAATTGGTTTATTGGTTTCTGGAAGGTTTATCGATAAAGTTGGAACCAAGCTTGGATATTCTGTAGCAGTTATAGTTTGGAGCCTGGCTGGTATGGGGCATGCACTGGCAAAATCAGTTGCAGGTTTTGGAATTGCAAGATTGTCATTAGGGATAGGGGAGGCAGGTAATTTTCCTGCAGCAATGAAAGCTGTTTCAGAATGGTTTCCAAAAAAGGAAAGAGCACTTGCAACGGGCATTTTTAACTCAGGTACAGCAATTGGGGTGGTTGTAGCATTAATTATTGTTCCAATTATCATGCAGAATTATGGTTGGCATGAAGTTTTTTGGATAACTGGAGCTATGGGCTTTATTTGGTTGATTTTCTGGCTATGGCTTTATGAAATCCCAAGCAGGCAAAAAAGGCTGAGTGCCGAAGAACTTGCATACATTGAGAGTGATCATGATGATAATGCTGACCAGGTTCAGAGTACCACAAAAATTTCATGGGCTAAATTATTCACATTCCCTCAAACATGGGCCTTTGTAACTGGAAAATTCCTGATCGATCCAATTTTTTGGTTTTTTCTCTTCTGGTTGCCTTCTTATTTTTCTTCAACATTTAATCTGGATTTGAAAGTAATTAGTCCTGAATTGATGCTGATTTATGGTGCTACAACCATTGGAAGTATTGCAGGAGGATATTTCTCTTCCCAACTGATTAATAGAGGCTGGCCTACATTGAAAGCAAGAAAGGGAGTTTTACTCCTGTTTGCAATTCTTGAACTTGTAATTATGATAGCTATAGCGCAGTTTGTGACCGATAAGTGGGTGGCTGTAGGATTGATAAGTTTGGCTGTAGCTGTTCATCAGGCATGGGCAACTAATATTTTCACATTGGCTTCTGATATGTTTCCAAAAGAAGTGGTGAGCTCAGTTGTAGGAATCGGTGGAATGACCGGAGCCATCGGCGGAATCCTATTCCCGATATTTGTAGGTTATTTACTAGATGTATATAAAGCATCTGATAACCTGACTGGTGGTTATAATTTAATATTCACTATTTGTGGTGTTACTTATTTAGTGGCGTGGATTATTATACATCTGCTAACCCGAAAATCTCAAAAGGTTGTTGTTGATTAATGAGGTTTGAGGTATGAAGTCTGAGGTCTGAAGTCTGAAGTATGAGGTATGAGGTATGAAAAAAGCAGAAAATCTCAATTAGCACCACACAGTCTTTGATCTTTGCTCTTGGTTCAGTTATCTGAGGTCTGAAGTCTGAGGTCTGAGGTATTGGGTTTAAGTTTTTAGGTGTTGGAATTAAAATTGTGAGAATTGAATATAATAAAATAATGTCTTGTAAATGTCTTTATTCCTTGATCTTTGTTCTTTATTCATTTAAGTAAGTCTCAAAAATATCAGGATTAGGTCTTGGTTCTTGAT
>CAMDKO010000132.1 GCA_945901155.1 Pedobacter schmidteae | reverse complement strand
CAACAAAGAAAACAAAAAGATTAGATATCAACATTATTTTAGAAAGGAATTGAGCGGTTAATGGAAATCAGTTCCTGCTGTTTTGTCAATGGGGGTGGTATTTAAATTAGTTGTTGAGAATCACCAACCATAGGAAAATGCTTGTTGGTACCCAGCAAGCATGTATAATTTCATTCCGCTTATAGCCGCGGGGGCTTAGTTCTTTTTCTGTAGCCCGCCCGGATGAATCCGTTCGGACGGGCAAAAAAGTACCAAAAATGCCACCGCTGCGCCAGCTGCTATGAAAGGTTCTGCGAGGGCTAGGACTGTAATTGCCGCACACTCCCGATAGCTATCGGGACAAGGCGGAAGATCGGTTATTAAAGGTCTGTGTCCGTAGGACTCCTTTGGAGCAAGCGTGGCGGATAAAAATAATTGGAATTCATTTTAATATCCGTTTTGTGCGGCATTGGACAGGGCGTTAGATCTAATTGCATCCCAAAACAAAGTATCAAAGCCCTGTACGCAGCCGTTGGTGGATGAACGTTCCCCACCCCCACTAACGCTCACCTTTGTACTCTGTCAAGTTTTGACTAATGAAAATTAATATCCAATGAAGCAGAATATCCGCGCGGTGGGATGAAAGAACGGCGGGCCAGGTGTTTTGCCCTGTGCGGTGGAAGCATCGTTCTTTCTTGATGTTTTGGATACTTTTTCATCAAGAAAAAAGTATCAAATATTCTTTGCCAAAGGCAAAAACAAATTTTCTTATACTTGGTGTTACCCACCAAGCATTTTATGATTTCACTCCGCTCATAGCCGCGGGGGCCTAGTCCTTTTTCTATAGGAAAAAAGTACCAAAATCCTACCGCTGCGCCTGCTGCTATGAAAGGTTCTGCGAGGGCTGGGGTTGTCATTGCCGCACACTCCCGATAGCTATCGGGACAATGCGGAAGAGAGGTGAACGGAGGTTCAGTGAATGGACGATTTGTTTAACATTGATTAAAATATTCCTGTGCCTGGATTTAGCTGCCTACCATTCATGATTTCATTCCGCTCATAGCCAGCGGGGGAATTAAAGGGGGTGGTTCTTTTTAAAATAAGGCTTCAATTTTTTGCAGGTAAACTCCAAATGGGTCTAAATAATCGTTTTTATCTTTCTTGAATTTTTAGATTAAGAATGAATGTTTATATATCAACATTATTTTAGAAAGGAATTGAGCGGTTAATGGAAATCAATTCCTGCAATTAGCCCAATGAATTGTATTTTTGAGTAGTGAAAATTATCCATCTCAATACGTATGCCGGAAATGGGGGTGCAGGCAGGGCCTGTATGCGTCTAAATAAAGCTCTTAAAGCTAAGGGACTTGATTCGGAGCTTGCTGTAAATTTTCTTTTCAGCGCTAATCCTGAAGTCCAGAATCTGTCAAAAAACTTTTTTTCTAAGTTTTTTGCTGCTTTTGGAATAATGCTGGAGCGTATTACCGCAAAATTGTTTACCAAAAATGTACCGATTCCATTCTCATTCCCGGTTTGGGGTAAGGATATTTCAGGACATCAACTAGTAAAATCTGCTGATATCATTCACCTTCATTGGGTTAATCATGCTTTTTTAAGGCCGCAGGACATTGCCAAGCTATCCAGTTTGAATAAGCCACTAGTTTGGACATTTCATGATAGCAATGCCTTTACAGGTGGATGCCATGTGCGCTACGATTGCGATCATTTTTTGAAGGAATGCGGTAATTGTCCCATTTTGAGCTATCAGGGCCCTAATGACAGCTCCCACCAGATCTGGAAAAAGAAGGAGAATGCTTATAGCAAACTGAATTTAACGATCATTGCACCAAGCCGGTGGATGGCTGAATCTGTTACAAAGAGCAGCCTATTTGGTACTGCTAATGTCGTAAACATCCCCAATACATTAGATACGGATGTATTTAAACCAACAGCTAAGTTAGAGGCTAGAGCAAAATTGGGCTTAGATCCCAAAAAATTTATTTTGATGAGTGGCTTTATGCCTTCTCGGAAAGATCTGCATAAAGGAACACCTTATCTAATTGAAGCCATTGACCTTTTTATCAACAATCATCAGGTATCGCCTGATTCAGTTGAGTTACTAGTATTTGGCAACAGAGATGAAAAGAATGTTCCTGAGTTTTCAATACCTACTACTTTTCTAGGAACTATCTCTGATGATGAAAAACTAGCACTTTGTTACAGTGCAGCTGATGTATTTTTAGCGCCTTCATTGGAAGATAACCTGCCCAATACGGTGATGGAGAGTCTTGCCTGTGGAACTCCAATTACTGCCTTCGCAACGGGAGGCATTCCGGATATGGTCAAACATAAATACAATGGATATCTTGCTGAATATAGATCCTCTGCTGATCTTGCAGCAGGTATAGCTTGGATTTACAATTACCCAGATAAGGCAGAATTAAATTTCAATGCCCGTCAAACTGTAGAAGATTTTTTCTCGGAAGGTACTATTGCGGGGCAGCATATTGAATTGTATAAATCTTTGTTAGATAACCATGTTCCAGCCTAAATTAACTGTTATTACCATTGTTTATAATAATGTTCATGACATTGAACGTACGGTGCTTTCGGTATTGAATCAAAGCTATGAAAACATTGAATACCTGCTTATTGACGGTGCTTCGAACGATGGAACTTTAGAAATTTTAAAGCAATATGAAGGCCGGATAGGCAAATTGGTATCCGAAAGGGATAAGGGTATTTACGATGCGATGAATAAAGGACTTTCATTGGCCACAGGCGATTATGTTCTGTTTATGAATTCGGGTGATGAGATCTATTCTTCAGATACTGTAGAAAAGATTTTTGCCACTCAACCTGATGCGGATATCTACTATGGTGAGACCGAGATGTTTGATGAAAATTGGACTAGTTTGGGGCAAAGACGACATCGTACACCTGAACATTTTACTTGGCGAGATTTTAAGTTTGGAATGAGTATCAGTCACCAAGCAATCTATATCCGCAGAGCACTCACTGAACCTTATGATCTTAATTATCAGTTAAGTTCTGATATCGATTGGATTATCAAGGCGGCTAAAAAGGCCAAAAATATCGTGAATGTAAGAAGGTATGTTGCTAAATATCTGGTGGGAGGCATGTCAAAGAAAAAGCATCGTCAAAGCCTTGCAGAGCGCTTTCATATTTTTTCAAAGCATTATGGCCTGATACCTACTATTTTTAATCATGTGCTGATTGCCGGAAAGCTCGGCTTATATTACCTGAAGCATAGAAAAACGAATGATTGATAATCAACAGCGACTTACGAATTTGCCTTGCATGATGCCTATGTAAATTCGTAAGTCTGAAACCTACGACATACGAAATTACCTGACCGAGCGGAAAGTTATTTCGTCACCCGATAGCTATCGGGTCACACTTAACACCTGACCGAGCGGGAAATTGATTTCGTAAGTCACACTCATTTTTAGGCCTTAATTTCTTTCCTTTTAACTTCCAGAAATATCGCATATCCTAAAGAAAGCAATAAAAGAATGGATGCTATCAGCGAAATAGTTTCTCCAGTATAGTATGAGCTAGGTTCAAACTTGAATTCCAGTTTATGATTTCCTCCAGGTAATTGTGCAGCACGTAAAATATAATCTGCTCTGAAGTAAGGTATTTTTTCGCCATCAACGTATGCGTTCCAGCCTTTTTCATACCACATTTCAGAGAATACAGCTAAGGCATCACGGCCTGATGAATACTCATAGGTCAGCTGGTCAGGATGATAATTAGTAAGTCTGATGAAACCATTGCCATCATAACCAACTTTTTTTACATCGATCAGCGATTTGAATTTTTGATCAACTACCATTACATTTTTAGGATCGAAGCTGCTGATCGCCATCATCTCCTCATCCGCATTTTTTACATATTCCACTTTTTGAACAAACCATGCATGTCCCGCTGCTGTTGAGCGGTTTTTCATCATTTCTTTTTGTCCATTCTGGTCAGCAGTGATCAAGTATTTAGTATTCAGCATGTCAAGAACATCTTCATTGATCGCTCCATTGAACTGCTTATCTAATACTTCCTGGTAACGTTTTAGCTTAGCGGCATGATAACCCCCCAGACTTTTATGAAAGTAAGAAGGTACTGAATTTGAAAAAGGATTCCCCTGACTTAAATCCAACACCCTGTAGTATGATTGATCACGCATGATCAGTTGATCCACATCTCTCGGTTTAAATTGCTGAGCCAAAACGTTTTTTTCAACAAATTTTTCATTATTCAGGTAACGTCTGTCTATACTCCAAAGATCAACAAGAATTACAACTGCTAATGTGATGAACACGAACTGGGGGTTCATCTTCTTTTTGATTAGCGCCCAAACTAATCCTGCGCCAATCAACACGAATAGTAGCGAACGCAGTGCATCTATCCTTGCCAAACTTGTTCTGTCATTAACTAAAGCATTTGCAATGGAATCGGCGAAGCCTTTATCGCCATTGGTTATCTGAGTTAATTGCTCTATGAATAGACCATGATTTTGAGTTTTAAAACTCAAAAATGCAGTTGGTATTACAATCAATATGATTAGAAGTCCACCTGTGATGTACAAACTATACAACAGATTTTTTTGAAGTTTTTTAGGTTCTTCAGTTTGTGAAGCAACTTCTTTTACTGCAAGAATTGCCAAAACCGGAATTAAAAATCCCACGATGACCAGGATTGATTCAACCGCTCTGAATTTATTGTAAAGCGGGAAATAGTTGAAGAACAGATCTGAAAGGAATGGTAAATGCCTTCCAAAAGAAAGTAGAAGACATAGAATACTGGCACTCAATATCCACCACTTAATTCTGTTTTTGACAATGAAAAGTCCAAAAATGAACAGAAAGCAAATGATTGCTCCAAAATACCAGGGCCCGGAGGTGAATTGTTTATCACCCCAATAGGTAGATAATCCTACTTGTGACAATTGCTGCATGGCAGGTAATAGTTGCTCTTCAGGAATTCCTTTGGCAACTAGTGCTTTAGCTACTTTCGATTTTTCGTCCAAATTAGGACCTGAACCTCCACCATACGCATTTGGAACTAAGAAGGTAAGACTTTCACCCACACCTTGGCTCCATTGATAAGCGTACTCTTTGTCTAGTCCGTTATTGGGTTCAGACTTATCAGTAGTTAAATTGGATTTTCCACGAATCGTTTCTGTACTATATTCGTAGGTTGTCCATAGCATACCCGCATTTACTGCAATGGCAAGAACTGAAGCTACCGCTAGGTAAGCAAATGATTTAATAAAATCTTTGCTTGATTTACTCTTAATAGCATGGTATAATTCAATTCCAACATATATAAGCAGTGCAATAAACAGATAGTAAGTCATCTGGATATGATTCGTTCTGATCTCAATGGCAAGAAACAGTGCAGTTAAAACTGCACCTAAAATATATTGCCTTCTGAATGTCAGAATGATGCCTGCCAGGATCGGAGGGAAAAATGCAATGGCCATCGCTTTATTGCTATGCCCAGCATCAATGATCTGAAAGTTATAGGATGAGAAAGCGAATGCTATAGCACCTGCCGCCGCTAACCATGGGTTGATTCTTAATACACAGAATAAAAGATAAGCACCCAAAAGGTACAATAAAACAGTGTCGATTGGATTTGGGAATACAGTTTTAAAGAAGGAAATAACATAAGTTGTTACGTTATTTGGATATTGAACCCAGATTTGGAAAGCGGGCATTCCCCCAAACATAGAATTTGTCCATAATGGACCCTTTCCGTCTTTTGCTTTGAAATCCATGATTTCTTTTTGCATGCCCTGAGCCATGAGAACATCGCTCTGATACAAGGCTTTACCTTGTAATGCCGGACTAAAATACACAAAACATAAGGCGATAAATATTCCTATAATGGCCAGATGTATACCATTGCGTTTAAACCAGTTATTCATTCTGCTTAAATTAGTTGAGTATCAAAAATAGAAAAAAGCTTAAACCTGCAATGCGTGTTCTTGCGCTTTATGAAAATAAATCTTTAGAAATATACAATTTCTTTGAATTATAGCCCATAATGA
>CAMDKO010000131.1 GCA_945901155.1 Pedobacter schmidteae | reverse complement strand
ATAGCTTGATTTAACAAGAAAATCTTTTCCAAGGTACCCTTCAATTGTTTTCGCCTTAGCCGGCGACTCAACAATAAGTAAATTTTTAGCCATTCAGTTCAATGATATAATGCAAATAAAGGTATTATTAAAGGGAATGACAAATTAGTCATAAGCAAAATCGCAGAATACATGCTAAAATAGAACAAAATTCAAGAGAGAATGGAATTCGTTTACGCTAATAATGGTAAAATTTTATACCAGAAAACCACCGCCAAGGAGATCGTTGCCTTCATAAAACACAGCTGATTGTCCAGGAGCAATACCTGACACCGAATGATGGAAATTTATTTTAATGGTATCTCCATCCTGCACAAGAGTACTCATAGCACCTGCATCTTTATATCGGATCTTGGTTATTGCATCCATAGGCTCAGATATGCTTTCATATTTTACCAGATTGATATTTCTAACCATCGCTTCTGATTTTTCAAGCTCTTCGATGGTGCCTAACATAACCGTATTGCTTTCAGGTAGAATTCTAGTTACGAACATTGGGTGTCCAAACGCAAGGCCTAATCCTTTACGCTGCCCGATAGTATAGAATGGGTATCCCTGATGTTTCCCGGCAATACTGCCATCGCTAAGCATAAAGTTTCCCGGGCCGATACGTTCGTCCAAATCATCTACTTTATTCCTTAAAAAAGATCTATAATCATTATCTGGCACAAAGCAGATTTCATAACTTTCAGATTTATTGGCTAGTTCAAGCTGGCCCATATCTTTAGCCATTTGTCTGATTTCAGATTTCGCGAAGCTTCCTAGTGGAAAACGGGTACGTGCCAGGTTTTCTTGAGAAACACCCCATAGCACGTAAGATTGATCTTTATGTTCATCTTTCCCTTTAGAAATTACATAGCGGCCACTATCCTGAACACGAATATTAGCATAATGTCCGGTAGCTATAAATTCACAATCAAGTTTATCGGCACGTTTAAGTAATGCTTCCCATTTGATATGGGTATTGCATAAAACACAGGGGTTAGGAGTTCTGCCTGATAAATATTCATCAACGAAGTTATCGATTACAAAATCACCAAATTCGCTTCTGATGTCGAGAATATAATGTGGAAATCCATACGCAACAGCCAATGCACGGGCATCATTGATGCTATCCAGACTGCAACATCCGGTTTCTTTGGAAGAGCCCCCCGAAGATGCATAGTCCCAGGTTTTCATGGTTAGCCCGATCACCTCATAGCCCTGTTCATGAAGCATTACTGCTGCTACCGAACTGTCTACTCCGCCACTCATGGCAACCAATACTCTACCTCTTTTGCTCATTGAAATTTTTAGACCACTAGTATGCGTCCTTTTAAATTATTTGCAAAGATAGGGCTTTATTGAATATTCTTACATGTAGATGGTCAGAGTGTGGTAAATTATGAAGTTTGCCTATGCATTTTTAGAAATCAGGAAAGATGAATAGTAATTATTAATAATATAAAAATATATAAATTATTGATTAACAGTATTTTATATAAAATATATGATTGTAATACTTACAAATTCTTTGATGTACCCATTTATTCTCTTGTCAATTTATTTGGGGTGAACACAGCAGCTCAACGGCTAAATTTTATTCAGCTAATAATTTCAGATTTGAGTCATGTTAATGACTGATAAACTAGTTAAACCTCTTTATTTGGCATTTATTTTTTTGATTAAATCGGTTTCTTCTTTGCGGTAAGAACTGCCGTTTGGCCAAAAAATATCGTGAAACCAAACTTCAGGCTGAGCGCCATTTTTAATAGGTTTATCCCATGCATAGATAGTATTGGTTTTGCCTGAAACTAGCCCCCAGTTAATTGCCCCAACATTTTCTTTTTTCAGCATAGGCATTGTATTGGCGAAAGTACTGTTATTGGTGCGTGCCATATATTCAGTACATATCATTGGTCGGCCATGGGTTTTTAGTACCTGCAATGATCTTTTATGCCATTCTGGTTCTTCATAGTCATGGTAAGTTATAATGTCTGAATTAAGGATTTGAAAGGAATTGAATTTTTCAAAATCCCACCTCCAAACTGCTGCAGAAATGGGCTGATCAGGATTTACTTGTCTAGCCCACTGAAAAATTTTAGTTAAAAGTGGCATTGAGCTTTCCAACTTGCCAGAATTACCCGGCTCGTTATATAAATCCCACAATAGAATACGTTTGTCTTTGGAGAAATGCCCCATGACATCTTTCACATAGGTTTCAAGAGCAGGAAAATTTTCGGTTTCCTTGTATGCAGGATCTCCCGGATCTTGTACCCAGCCTGAATTATGGATTCCTGGTTTTGGGGCTGGCTGTGTTCCAATCACACCCACCTTATTCCAGCAATCATCAAAAAATACAAAAATGGTTTTTATGTGGTGTTTATCTGCAATGCTTAGGTATTGATCAATTCTACTTTTAAAGCCTTTTGGATCCTGTTTATAGGCCAGGCTATGCAGATAAACACGCATAGTATTGAAGCCTATACCTTCTGCCCAGCCTAGCTCTCTATCAATTGTTTTAGGGTCAAATGAGGCGGCTTGCCACATCTCCAGCTGATTGATGGCAGTGCTGGGAATGAAATTAGCACCATTTATCCAGGGATGCTCTGCATACCATTTTCCCGCTTTTTCTGTGCTCCATTTACCTTCAATTTGTGCGTTAGCATGGATGCTTACTGAGATTAATAAAATTGCTGTAATGATGTGTTTGAACTTCATGATTTTTGATAAAATTTGAGAACGGATTAACTTATTTAAACTTGAGGTTTAAAGAAACCACATCAGAAAGCAAACTGGTTGATCTCACATAATGCCCATATCTCAATTCAACCATATTTAATCGCTGTACTCCAAAAACACCTTTAGGAGGAGTAAAGCGGATTCCTGCTCCATAAAAATCGCTACTCAAGCTGGATAGATCATAATCGCTCGTAAAATAGGTTGCGGTAGGATTATGTTGTCCATAGCTTGCAAAATATTTAGTTCCGCTTTGATTATTATAACGGTAAAACGGGCTTATAGAAAAGAATGGATTTATTTTAGTTGGGATCTCTAGCTCAGCGGTATGCGCTTTTAAGCCCCAATCATCCTGATAATAGCGGTAAAAGGTTCGTATGATAAATTGGTCATTCAGGAAGTAATTTAATCGGAGACCAATGGGCAGTTTAAAACGATTATCCGGAAGGTTTTCAGACTTTACCGTTCCATTGGTAAAATAACTACGCTGGTATTTTGTAGCAAGTAAACCGTGCTGATAGGATGGTTCAATAATCAGCATAGCCTGTAGTTGCTGATTAATGACCTGTGAAATGGAAAATGAACTGTTGAATGAGTTCCTTGGACTTAAAGGACCCTTATTATCATCATCGTCTCTACCTCTGGGGCTGAATGTTCTTAATTCAATTGGAAGTATGACTGACCATTGATCAAGGAATGCCTGAAGCTTAAAATCAAACTGAGTATTTTTATTTTTAGATAAACGCGTTAAATTAAAAGCTGCTCCGATGGATGTATAATCATATTCAGTCGAGTACGAACCTGAAAATCCATACGAATTTCCGGTTTTTTCATTTGATTTTGTCCAATTTAAGGATGGGTAAACTCGTGTATCTTGCATAGATGCTGATGAGATACTATATGGGTCTATCTTATCAGATGATGCAGAGGTGTAATAATCAACGCCAATTTCAAAGGTGAATGTGTTTTTTTTACCCCACTTATCAAATTTCGAGATTTGCAGGTCAAATGTGTTGGCGATGTCACTCAGCTTTTCAGTTCCAATTCCACCGGTAACCGCTGAGTTATTACCATCTTGATGGTAATAGGCAGATACAATATTAACCTCATCCACATGAAGTTTTCTGGACTGGTAGTTTGTGCTGTCATTTGCTGCAGATGCTGTCCGCTGTGCATTTGTTTGGGAAAAGCTGTTTAATATTCCCAGATATAACACAAAAACAAATAGGTATATTCTTCTCATTTTCTTTTTTCAAAAATTAATTGCAGCCACAGCCACCACCACTTTTACCCCCATTTGAGCCAGAGGCACCTTCACGATATAATTGGAAACTTTGTTCGAATTTTTGGATCTTTCTGGAGGTCAATGCCATCTCTGAATCGTTTAATTTATTTTTCTGATAAGATTTGACTGTGCTGCAAGAACAAAAAATGCTTATTCCTGATATCCCAAGCATAAATACTCTTGTTAATTTGTTTATTGATTTCATATTATTCCTTTATAATAATGTTTTTAGAGGTATAGAGTTTATCATGATCATCTATGATCACACATTCTACGTGTTTAAGCTGATTTATAAGGTTTAACCCAACTTTAACTCCCATAACCACCACTGGAGTTGCTAAAGCATCAGCAAGTTCTGCACTAGGGCATATAATACTGACACTTTTTATACCACTTACCGGTAAGCCGGTTTTGGGGTCAATGGTATGAGAATAACGTTTACCATCAATGATCACAAACTTTTCGTAATTGCCAGAGGTAGCGATGGCCATATTACTAATATTTAAAGAAGAAAATGGCCGGTTGCTCTGTTCGGGATCAGCAATTCCAATGGTCCATGCCGAACCATTTAATTGTTCTCCCCAGGTGATTAGGTCGCCGGCAGCATTTACAATTCCGCTTTTTATACCCAAATTTTGAAGAATTTGTTTAGCCTTGTCTGCTGCATAGCCTTTACCTATACCTCCAAAACCAATTCGCATTCCTTTATTTTTTAGCATAACAGTACATTCTTCATCATTAATCAGTACATGATGATAATTGATCAGATCTACAGTTTTTAAGGCAGTTTCTTGATCTGGTAAACTGGTCATTTTCAGGTCAAAGTTCCATAGGCTTTTGTCGATAGAACCATAGGTAATGTCAAAAGCACCATCTGTGATTGCTGAGATCTTGTTAGCCCTGCTGATTAACTGCAATACTTCTCTATCTACTTTTACCGGTTTAATGCCTGCTTGATCATTTATTTCATTAGCCTGACTGCTAGTCTTAAATGTAGACAGTAATTCTTCGATTCTTTTTACTTCAGTAATTGCCTGTTCAATTGCTTGATTTCCAATTTCTTTATTCTCAGCAATAACAGTGAACTCAAAACGGTTACCCATTAATTTAAGAACCCTGTTACTCAAAATCTGAGAATGCATTTTTCTATTTTTTTTGACTGAGAATCTCTAATTGCTGAACAAATTGAGCAGCATTCTCTTTTGGTAGCCCATCCCATGTTTTTAAAATCTTACCCTCACTATTTACGAGCAACGTAAAAGGAAATTTTCCATCTTTATTATAACGCTCTGCAAGCATTTCATTTAATTTAACCTGAGCTTCAGGGAGCTTATTTTTCTTTTGTCTTGGAAAATCAGCTCTAACCAACAATAGTTTTTCTGAAGCAAATTTTTCAAAAACTTCAGTTAAAAATATTTCATTCTTAAGCCTGATGCATGGACCGCACCAATCAGATCCCGAAAAATTAATTAGGATCAATTTATTTGATTCTTTAGCAATTTTTGCAGTTTCATTGAAATTGCCTGACCAGATAGCTGGTGTTGTAATCAATCCAATTAATAAAAAAAATATAAATCTCATCTGTATATTCTTATTTAGTTCTTGTTAATTCTGTTTGATAAAGGTTCGATGGTCGGGTTGCTTGGCCATTGCCTACTACTCAGCTTTCTGAGCAAGTAGCACCGTGAGCGCTACAATAAAATTTGTTTATAAAAGATTGGTAAGTTAAAATTACATTAGCGTGAATACAATATTTTTGGATTGAAAAAAACACACCTAAACTTTTTTAAAGTTTATAATGCAAATATACAGTTTTTACTTTGTCAGAAACCAGAATTCTATATCCATAGTTACTCTATTTTCTGCTATAACAGTTTGGATAGCGGGATATAATATAAGTATTCATCCTATTTAGAATCGTTTCATTTTAAACAAACTTGATCCTCAAAAAAGTATAAGAAATAGGATTGGAGTTTATATCTTGACCAATTAAAAAAATACGATGGATAATCATTATTATAATTCAAAAGACCTGGGTAAATTTGGAAA
>CAMDKO010000130.1 GCA_945901155.1 Pedobacter schmidteae | reverse complement strand
GTAGATCAGGTAAATAATGGTTTAATTAGTAAAGAAGAAGCTCGTCATCGTTACGGAATCAAATCAAAAAGTGGGATTCTGCTATGGCAGCGTAATTATCAAAAATACGGCAGATGTTCATTAAATTTGCCAATAGATACTTTATTATTGAAACCTAAAAAACAATTATTAGCTGCTCCTAGTCTATCTGAGGCTACTTTATTGGCTCGGATTAAAGAGTTAGAGCGTCAGCTTGAAGACGAGCAACTCCGCTCTGAAGCCTATAACAGGATGATTGATATAGCTGAGAGAAATCTCAATATTCCAATCAGAAAAAAGTCCAATACCAAGTAATCCATGAAATGAAAGATACCTACGCCAGAGTAAATCTTGTGCGTTTGTGTCGATTACTTGGTCTTACCAGACAGGCTTATTATCAGCACTTCTGGCAACAAGAAGTTACAAGTATAGAGGAAAGCTTAGTCTTATCTCAGGTGGCTTCTATTCGCTCGAATCATCGAGTGATGGGTGGTAGGAAGCTTTACGAGAAGCTTTATCCATTTTTCCTGGAACACCAGATTAAGATGGGAAGAGATGCTCTTTTTGAACTACTAGCAAAAAACAATTTGCTTGTAAAGAAGCGTCGCAGACGATTTATCACTACATTTTCTAATCACTGGTTAAAAAAATGGCCTAATCTTATTCGCCAAATGGATGTTAGAAGAGTTAATCAGTTATGGGTAAGCGATATTACTTATTGGAAGATTGGTGAACGCTATAGCTATATCAGTTTAATTACAGATGCCTATTCACATAAAATAGTCGGATATCATTTAGCCCAGACCCTGGAAAGTGTGGAAACTATAAAAGCCTTAACATTGGCACTCAATAATCTACCCAAGCAGTTACAGGCAACACTTATTCATCATTCCGACCGCGGTGTACAATACTGTAGTGAAAATTATGTAAAGCTATTACAGGATAATAATATTCAAATCAGCATGACTGAAAATGGAGATCCTTTAGAAAATGCCATTGCTGAACGGATAAACGGCATACTGAAGTCTGAATATCTCAAACATTATCAGGTCGGTACGCTTACAGAAGCCATAAAAGTATTAGATACCGCTATAAAGCTATATAATCAGGACAGACCACACTTTAGTATCAGTTTACTTACACCAGAACAGGTACATTCAAAAGAGATAAATGTGGAGAAATTATGGAAAAACTATTATAACAAAAACAGTAAAATTGTAAACCTATTACAGGATAATAAAGAACCTGTAAACGCATTGCAGGATTAAATCAAAAACTGTAAACTTTTTTTAGGACGATACATAGAATTGCAGATTCCGGTTCTGCCCGCCCGGCTAATGCCGTTCGGACGGGCTGATGTGGGTTCGAATCCCTCTGGGTACACAAAAAAGCCCTTCTAATAATTTAGAAGGGCTTTTTTTCTGAATTTCAATGAAAGAGTCAAATCAATCCTACTCTCAGGCTAAACCAAATTCCTCCCTGCATTTACAATTCCATATACCGTGCGTATAATCAACTTATCATAAATTTCTGATTGGGCATTAACTATCTTTTCAGCTTTCATATTATTAAGTTGCTGCAAAGCATAATGTTGGATTATGACTAGGGGCAAAACAATTTTTTCTCTTAAAGCGATAGATTTGCGTTCTACAGGATACTTTTCCATCAAGGTCTGCGTATCCGAAACCTCCAATAGCAGATCTCTGGTAAGTTCAAACTCCTCTTTTATCATTCTCCAGAATTGCCCAAAAATATCATCATTCTCAAGATATGCGGTTACCCTGAAATCTGATTTAGACATTGACATCATGCAATTATCAATCATCGTTTTAAACTGTCCTGACTCGATATAAAGTTGCTTAATATCGTTGAATGAACCCGCATCTTTTGCCTTTTTCAAGGCAGAACCTACACCATAATAACCCGGAATATTTTGTTTCAACTGGCTCCAAGCTGTAACGAAACTAATTGCACGAAGATCTTCAAGTCTTAATTCAGCATCAACATTCCTTTTTACCGGCCTGCTGCTGATATTGATCTGAGAAAGAAGCTTCAGTGGACTGTGTTTTTCAAGATATTTTAAAAATAATGGATGTGCTGTTAAGGCAGCAAATACCTGATAACTCTCGCCGGCAAGATTAGCTATCAAATCGGTTTGAGCTTTATTAAGTGTATTAATATTGTTCTGATCAAATGAGGATACAATTCCAGCATTAATCAATTGTTCCATATTATAATGAGCACTATCAAAAGAACCATACTGGCTACTGATGGTCTGGCCCTGAATGGTTAGTTGGATATGATCATTAGCCACATCTTTACCCATTGAAGCATAAAATAAATGAGTTTTACCACCACCTCTTGCTGGTGGGCCACCCCTACCGTCAAAAAACACCAACTCAACATCGTTATTTCGGGCAGTAGAAGTTAGGGCTACTTTTGCCTTCAGAATAGACCAGTTTGCCATTAAATAGCCCCCATCTTTAGTACTATCTGAGAAACCAAGCATAATGGTTTGCTTATTAAAACGTCGCTTTAAATGCTTTTTATAGAATGGATGTGCATACAGCGTTTCCATTATCTGAGTAGCATTAGATAAGTCTTCAATGGTTTCAAATAACGGTACAAAATCAATAGTTAACTTTTCCTTTTCCCATCCACTCAAAAGGAATAACTCCATTAATTGCAGAATATCTGAGGCTTGCTGACAATTACTTATGATAAATCGATGGCATGCTTTTTCTCCACCTGCATCCTGTAATTGATAAATCAAACGAATGGTATCAAGCGTATCTTTGGTCAGCTTATCAGCTTTGGCGGGACAATGAAAATCAGATTCCTGAAAAGTAAGTCCTGAAATTCGTTCATCTTCATTCAGCGCTGAATGTTTGTCGTGTTTATCAGTTTCAAAACCATTCTCAGTCAAGGCGAATTGATGCACTGTACGCAATATCCGGCTATCCTGACGAATATCCAGAGAAGCAAAATAACAACCAAAGAGCTTTACTTTACGGATTAGATCTTCAATTTTATCTAAAAACAATCCATCGTGAACCTCAACCAACACTTTTTTAATGGCCTCTAAATTACCTATGATTTCATCTTGCTGATTTTTAGGTTCATCAACTACATTAAAACTGTTTTCATAAAACAGGTTTTGTAAATTGGCCATATACTTTTCAACCCCCCGAAAGGTTACACGTCTTTTCAAACTTCGAAAATCACGGTAATAGCATCGAAATAAAACCGTACGTAGTAATGCAGAAACTGTTTTTGTGCTTTCGGTGGTCACATTTGGATTGCCATCACGATCTCCACCAGGCCAAAATCCTAATTCTATAAATTGGGAATGATCAGTCAGGTCAAACTCCTTATCAATCTGTGATTGGATACTGGAAGTAGTTTCATAAAATACATTTTCAAGAAACCAGGCTAGACTTATTGCCTCATCAACAGGACTAGGCTTGTTTTTATTGAAAAAAGGTGTTTTTCCTAGCTGCTGCAGAAGTAGGTTTATTGAATTGATATCATTTTGCTTCAAGGCCTCAATCAAATCTGTAATTATAGCTAAAACAGGACCCGGGTAAAACTGGGTTGGATGAGCTGTCAGCACTAACCTTAAGGAGAAATCCTTCAATTTTTCCTTGATCTTTTTATCGATCAAGGGATTAGCTGCAGCCTGTTGGAAGAGTGAGTTTAATGAACCGGTATCTTCCCAGCGACCTGTTTTGTTAAATGAGGCATCTTCTACCGCATCAAATAAAACTACCTGACGCTCAATATACTGGATAAATCGAAATAAGAGGTCGAAACGGTCGGCTGCCTGAATATACTGCTCATATTGTCCAAAAAAGCTTTCTATAATATCTGTTGGACTGAGCTGAGACTTCACTCCATCCTCACAGTGTGAGGTAAAAAATGGCAATAGGGTACCGGTATGCTTGATCTGATAAAAGGGTAATGTCAGAAATAGGCTATTATATAGTTCAAATCGATTTACAACTTCATTTGTAAAAATCGATTCTTTTTCACTGAGTTTCATTTAAATTCAATTGCTAGGCATACCATATAGCCACAATACAAAAGTGCGAAATTTATAACAAAAATCAATTTTTAGTTGATAGATTTAAACAAAAAGAGGAATTTGTTATATAATTGACAATACAAGTAGCCAATAATTCATCACTAAAAGATCATTTAATGCATGAATAACAAGGCAGAGCAAATTAAAATATTAATAATTACTTGATAATCAATTTTTTAAAATATAAATGAAAGCAATTATGATGAATAAAATAAACAAGCTGTTATTTCGATGTTTAATAATTTATGCCTCCATTAAAAGCAATTACTCTTTCTAAAAATCATAAACTTCAGCAAGTACAGAATTATCAATTATTTTAATTCCCTAATCTTCACGCTTCTAAAAGAAACCGCATCGCCATGATCCTGAAGCATAATTTTTCCTTCTGAAGAAAGTCCGAATCCTGGTACGTTTTTAAATTTGCTTTGCGTAATAAATGCTTTAAATTCATCAGATAAACGGTTAAACTCAAGAACTTTATAGCCGTTTAACCAATGTTCCACTTTATTGTCAGGTAATACTCTGATCATTCCCTGATTCCATTCGCCTACTTTTTTAATTGAAGCCGGAACTTTTTGAGCTGGTACCAGGTCATACAAAGAAGCTAATGTTCGGTTACCTTTAATACCCAACTTGGCATCTGGATGTTTTTCATCATCCAGTATCTGATATTCCAATCCAAGTGCAGAACCATTGAACGTATTCACAAAGTACTTTAGTCCACTGTTTGCTCCTTCAGTTAATTTGAAATCAAACTTCAATTCAAATGCAGCAAATTGCTTAGTTGTAACAATGTCACCCCCAACCGCTGGCTGTCCTGCCTGATCTTTAAGTACAGATAAAACACCATCCTGAATAGTCCATCCATTTTTAGGAAAGATCTCATTTTTAGCAGCTATCCAGCCCTTTGCTGTTTTGCCATCCCATAATAACCGATACCCCAAACTTTTTTCCTGTCGTGAAAGATCATTAGGCACTGTATTAACAACAAAAATATGCTCTGGTGCAGAAGGCTTTAATTTACCTGTTTGAATTCTGATATTCTTCCACCTAACCTGCCTACCAGCTGGTTCAGAAGCAGGAATTGAATGAACTTGCATGGCAATAAACCCTTTACTGGTTTCAGCATCTATTAAATGTGCCACAGGAATTCCGTTCACCCAGGTTCTGATGCTATTACCAATACATTCAATACGGTATTTGTTCCAAACATTATTTTTAAAAGCAGTTTTTGCTGCAGGATTTAATTCCAGGTTATATAACCAGCCTCTTCGGCCTTCATCATAAATTCCGCCACTCCATGCACGGGCAGCAGGGTCAATTTCTATCTGATAGCCATGAACTCTTCCATTCTGGTATTCCTTCTTACTCAGGCTTCTAATCTGTATTCCCGAATTCATAGAAGGGTGCACTAAAAGTTCAACCTCCAGAATAAAATCTCCATACTCTTTTTCAGTTGATAAAAATGAATTAGGAGTGTTTGATACTGTAGTTCCTACTAATTCTCCATCCTTAATTTCGTAGATAGCCTTTCCTCCTAATAACTTCCACCCAATCAGGTCTTTACCATTAAACAAGTTCTCCCATTGGCCTTCGCTAGGCTGAGCGTAAAGATTCATTGAACATAATAAGGTCAGAAGAAAAATAAATTTAGATTTCATATATATAGTTTTAATAAATGTACAAATTACTGTTCTAGTTCATTCTATGCTCTATTTAAAAAATTAAAAAAGATGAAAATAGGCAGCCAAGGAAATTATTTCTAATAAAATACTAAATTCAACGCGCTTAATCCAATTATTTTTTATCCGCCACGCTCGCACAGACCCTTAATACCCGTTGTTCCGCCTTGACTGGTGCGGCAATTACAGTTCTAGCCTTCGCAGAACCTTTCATAGCAGCAGGCGCAGCGGTAGCGTTTTGGTTCTTTTTTGCTACAGAAAAAGAACTAAGCCCCCGCGGCTATGAGCGGAATGAAATTATAGGTGCTTAGTACCACCATGCAATAAAAAATTTATTTTTGC
>CAMDKO010000129.1 GCA_945901155.1 Pedobacter schmidteae | reverse complement strand
CCAATTGCTTATGCAGAACAAAACCTCGACCGCACTAAAAATCAATTCAAATTGTTGAATGAGTTATATGAAAACGAGAAAATATTAATTGATATCGTAAATAAATGTTTAAAAGAACACAAATATCAGAGCTAAAGTGCTGATTGTTTGGCGTCCTAAAAATCAAGCCTGATCCCATTTATGCTTCAATTAAATTTTTTTTTCAATTATTTTTGGAATTTATATGTTTATTTATTCCAAATTATTTCACTAAATTGCAGTAACACACAAGTAATTAACAACTAAACTATTAATTAATGGAAACCGGTACAGTTAAATTCTTCAACGAATCCAAAGGATTCGGATTTATTACCCAAGAGGATGGCAAAGAAATTTTCGTTCACGTAAGTGGACTAAAGCAGGATATAAGACAAAATGATAAAGTTGAGTTTGAAGTTGAAGAAGGCAAGAAAGGCCTTAGTGCAGTAAACGTAAGACTTGCTTAATTTATTTAGTTTAAAAACATTACATCCTAAATTAAAAAATCCCTGCTGATACCATCAGCAGGGATTTTTTATTATTTGCCTTTTTTTGAGTTCATTCAGAGTTTATTCTTTTATTAGTTCATTATTTAAAAATACAAACTGATTATCGAATACATCCAGTTTGATCTTACTATCCTTGTCAATTTTTCCTGAAAGTATTTCTTTTGACAACTCATTCAAGATTCGTTTTTGGATAACCCGTTTCAAGGGGCGAGCACCAAATTGCGGATCATATCCTAATTGAGACAACCAATCTAATGCTTCTTCACTGGCCTCAATCTCTATTCCCATTTCAGAAAGAGTGGTTTGTACACCTTTAAATTGAAGTGATACAATATCCCTAAGTTCGTCGCGGTTCAATGGAGTGAACATGATTAATTCATCGATCCTGTTTAAAAATTCAGGACGTATGGTTTGCTTCAGCAATTCAAATAATTCGCCTTTAGTTTTGGCAACCACATGGTCTCTATTCAGATCAGTCAAGTCTTTAAAATTATCTTGAATAAGGTGAGAACCAATATTAGAGGTCATGATAATGATCGTATTTTTAAAATCAACCAGTCGACCTTTGTTGTCGGTTAATCGTCCATCATCCAAAACCTGTAATAAAATATTGAATACATCTGGATGTGCTTTTTCGATCTCATCGAGTAAAATTACGGAATAGGGCTTTCTTCGCACGGCTTCAGTAAGCTGTCCTCCTTCATCATAACCCACGTATCCCGGAGGCGCACCAATCAGTCTTGATACTGCATGGCGTTCCTGATATTCACTCATATCAATCCGGATCATGGCGTGTTCATCATTAAATAGATATTCTGCCAGTGCCTTAGCAAGTTCAGTTTTACCTACGCCAGTAGTTCCAAGGAATATGAATGATCCGATAGGTTTGCGTTTATCCTGCAGGCCTGCACATGAACGTCTTATTGCATCAGAGATAGCTTCAATTGCTTCTTCCTGTCCGGCAACACGTTTGTGAAGTTCAGTCTCCATGTACAGAAGTTTCTCGCGTTCGCTCTGTATCATTTTAGTAACAGGCACTCCTGTCCAGCGTGAAACTACTCCTGCAATGTCTTCGGCCGTTACTTCCTCTTTCAGCATTCGGTTGTCGAGCTGTGTTTCAGATAATTGTGCTTTTAATTTTTCAACCTGATCTTGTGATTCTTTGATCTTTCCATATCTTAATTCGGCAACTTTACCATAATCGCCTGCACGTTCAGCCTGATCAGCCTCCAATTTATAACTTTCAATTTGCTCACCTTGATTGTTAATGGCATCAACAAGGTCTTTTTCTGCTTTCCAGCGGGCTTTTAAAGAATCGCGTTCATTCGATAGATTAGCAATATCCTCAGAAAGTTCCTTTACTTTCTTTTCATCATTTTCTCTTTTTATCGCTTCTCTTTCAATTTCCAGCTGCATGATTTTCCGATTCAGTTCATCTACAACTTCTGGTACTGAATCCATCTCCAACCTAAGTTTTGAGGCTGCTTCATCCATTAAGTCAATTGCCTTATCAGGAAGAAAACGATCAGAAATATAGCGTTGCGATAATTCTACTGCTGCAATGATTGCTTCATCTCTGATCCTTACTTTATGGTGTGTTTCATAACGTTCTTTTAAACCCCTAAGGATAGAAATTGCATCCTGCGTATTGGGTTCATCCACCATGATTTTTTGAAAACGACGTTCAAGAGCCTTGTCTTTTTCAAAGTATTTCTGGTATTCATTCAATGTGGTTGCTCCTATAGCACGAAGTTCTCCACGTGCCAGAGCAGGTTTCAGAATATTGGCAGCATCCATGGCTCCCTCTCCACCGCCTGCACCTACAAGGGTATGTATCTCATCAATGAAAAGAATTATTTCGCCGTCACTTGAGGTAACCTCTTTAATAACAGCTTTTAAACGCTCCTCAAATTCACCTTTATATTTTGCTCCTGCAATCAGAGCACCCATATCAAGAGAATAAACAGTTTTAGTTTTTAAATTTTCAGGAACATCGCCCTGAATTACTCGAAAGGCAATGCCCTCAGCAATTGCAGTTTTACCTACACCAGGTTCACCAATCAAAATGGGATTATTCTTTGTTCTGCGCGAAAGAATCTGAATTACCCTTCTTATTTCTTCATCGCGGCCAATAACCGGGTCTAATTTGCCTGATTCTGCATATTCATTTAGGTTTCGGGCATATTTATTCAGCGCATTATAAGTGGCTTCTGCATTCTGATCAGTAACCCTTGTATTTCCACGTAATTCCAAAATTGCTTTTTTTAGGTCTGCCTCGTTCATGCCGGCATCTTTCAAAATCGTACTTACTTTGTCGCTGGTGCTTAAAAGGCCTAGAAGTAGGTGCTCAACAGAAACAAATTCATCTTTAAATTCTTTTAAATAGGTCATTCCTTTTTGTAGGGCAGCATTTGCACCTGATGAAAGGTAGATTTCACTCCCGCTCACTTTTGGGAAGCTCTGTATTTGAGCATCAATTACTTCTGTAATTCGATTGCTATTGATATTGAGCTTTTTAAATAGGTAGCTGATTACATTTTCATCAACACTTAACAATCCTTTTAAAAGGTGTGCAGTTTCAATAGCTTGCTGCTGATTGCCGCTCGCTATTTCAGAAGCTTTTTGTACAGCTTCCTGTGCTTTGATGGTGAAGTTATTTAGATTCATAGTGTTTAATTAGGCTCAAATTAATTGCCATAAACCAGGTCGTGCAAACGAACTGTTATTATGTCTGTCAATTTTATTTTGCTCTGACTAATTGTCTGATATGCAATAATTTAGCCTGATATTTTGTCTGCCTGTACCCGGTTAATTCTGGGATGTATAGGGCTATTAAAATCTTATAAAAAAACTCCTCAAGAAGTTAACCGGGAGTATTTAATTAAATAATAGGGAAAGGTAAGCGTAAGATTATTTCTATGTTGAAAGTATAGTTTTCAAAGCGTTGGCTTCATGATCTACAAGTTTTTGAAGAGGACCAGATACAATCATTTTCATCATCATATTTAAATCAGCTGAAATGGTATGAGTTGCTTGTGTATTGCCTTCTCCATCATCAGTTAAGGTCCATTTTAATTCAAGTTCAAATGGGGCTTCTTCAATAGGTTTTACACTAATTTCTTTGTCTTTGGTGATGGATGAAACCTTTAAAGCTAATTTTGCCATATTCTGAATAGTAAACCTAGCTTCATCTTTTGTAGATGACCAATTGTAAATAGTTTCAGGCATCAGCTGTTGATGGTTATTCAAGTCAGACAAAAACTCAAAAACCTCATTTACGGGCTTGTTAATTGATACCGTACTTTCTATAATGGTCATCGTATTAATTTAGGATTCGATGGTATTTCCCCAGCTTTCTGGGTCTTCGCGCCATTTTCTTAATATTTTGATATCATCGGTAGAAACAAAATGATGTTCAGCAGCAAATTCAATTAAAGCATTGTAATTAGATAGCGTCAAGAAGCGGCATTTTGCATTTTTGAAATTTTCATCTGCGGCATCAAATCCATAATTAAATATTCCCACAAGTCCGGCAATTTCACAACCCGCTTCTCTTAAAGCCTGAACGGCCTGTAAACTACTTTTTCCTGTTGAAATCAGATCTTCAACAACAACTACACGCTGGCCTGGCGAAAATTCTCCTTCAATCAAATTACCTCTACCATGTTCTTTGGCTTTGGCACGAACATAAATAAAGGGTAAACCTAATTCTTGGGCAACTAAAACACCTTGGGGTATACCTGCAGTAGCTACTCCGGCAACAACTGAAGCCGATCCAAATTCTTCTTGAATTAATGCAGAAAGTTTTTGGCGAATATAAGTACGTATTCCCGGGTGGGATAGTGTAATGCGGTTATCGCAGTAAATTGGAGATTTCCAACCCGAGGCCCAAGTAAATGGATTGTTGGGTTGCAATTTAATTGCTTTAATTTGTAGCAGAAATTCGGCTACTTTCTGTTCAATTTCACTCTTATTAGTCATGGCTCAAATTTATAAAATTTATATCAACGAAGTAATTTTAATCCTGACTGAATCACTTCTTCCAGAAATAGAAGATTATCAGGAACTTAAAGTCTCAGATTTTGATTTTTTTAGCTTTTATAAGCTCATCAGTAACCATCAAAGCCCTAAAACTTTTCTTCTTTTAACCAAAGATTTTAAATCTGTTTTTAACCACATTAAGCGCTCCATGATTTTAATCAAAGCTGCTGGTGGGATAGTTAGTAATGAAGCAAACAAGTATCTGTTTATTTTTAGGAATGGGAAATGGGATCTTCCGAAGGGAAAAATAGAAAAGGGTGAGAATTCAAGGGTAGCTGCTGTTCGTGAAGTGCAGGAAGAATGTGGTATTAGGATTGACAGCTGCAGAGATAAGGTCTGCAATACCTACCATATATATGAGATAAATGGAGCCATGGTCATCAAAAAAACGGCTTGGTATTGGATGAGAGCTATTAAACAAAAAAAGCTTATACCACAGCTTGAAGAAGGAATTACTGATGCCCGATGGCTTTCGGCAGGAAATTTAATGCTGGTTCGACAAAATACGTATCCTTTAATCAGAGATTTGATCAACGTAATTGGATAGGGAATCAAAGCAGATCAAATGCTTCTTTTGGAATAAACTGCTGTACGTCGCCATTGTTTCTCATAATATCACGTACAATGGTAGAGCTAATGGATGAATAACCTGGTTTGCTTACTATAAAAATACTTTCAATTTCTGGTTCAAGCGCATGATTCATTTGTGCAATCGCTTTTTCATATTCAAAATCTGAAACTGTCCGTATACCTCTGATCATGTAATTTGATTGAATCTTTTTACAGAACTCAACGGTTAGCCCCTCGTAAGTCTGTACCTCAACTTTGGGCTCGTTAGCAAAAACAGCTCTTAGCATTTCTTTTCTTTTTTCTAGGGTCAGATAGGCGGCCTTGGTGCTGTTTAAGCCTATTCCAATAACAACCTTATCAAATAAAGGAAGAGCGCGTTTTAATATGTCAACATGAGCTTTGGTAACCGGGTCAAATGATCCAGGGAAAAGAGCAATTTTCATTTGTTTATAATTTGGTTAAGATTCCCTTAAACTAAATAATGTTTGTTTGGGCTAAAATAATTCAATTTGAGATTCTGCACTGATTTAATTCAGTTAAAATAAAGTTAACTATAAATGATGACACCTTGTTTCAATTTATAGTGCATTTTTTCCAAAGAAGCTGAATGAGGAAGACCCATATTTTCTTTGCTCAAGAAAAAGTGGGTGATTATCTAATTTTTTTAAACTTGGATGCTCTATGATCAAATAGCCCTCCGGCTGTAGCAAATCGCGGTCTAATACTTTTGCAGCGATCATGTTAAGTTGAGGAATGTCATAGGGAGGATCAGCAAAGATCAGATCAAATTTGTCTGTTTCTAATTCCAGATATTTAAATACATCTGCTTTAACAGGCTTAATGGTATTGAGTTCGTATTGTTTGATTAGTGAACGCAGGTAATTGATACAGCCAAAATCACGGTCTACTGAACATATTTCAGGAACACCACGTGATGCAAATTCTAAGGAAATATTTCCAGTTCCGCTAAAAAGATCCAATACCTTTAAATTCTCAAAATTGAACTGATTGTAAAGAATATTGAACAG
>CAMDKO010000128.1 GCA_945901155.1 Pedobacter schmidteae | reverse complement strand
TTCTGATTGATTTTCCTGGTTTTAATTTGAAGATCGCTGACTTTGCAAAAAAACAGGGTATTCCTGTTTTCTATTATATCTCTCCTAAAGTATGGGCCTGGAACCAAAAACGGGTTTTGAAGATAAAAAAGATCGTCGACCATATGTTTTGTATCCTTCCCTTTGAAGTAGATTTTTACCGATCATGGGGAATGGAAGTTGATTATGTTGGTAATCCAATTCTCGACGCGATTGAATCCAATTCTCCTGATCTTCAGTTTAGGATTACTAATAGATTGGATGAAAGACCTTTAATTGCCCTACTTCCTGGGAGCAGGAGGCAGGAACTCGATAAGGTTTTGCCTGAAATGCTGAAAACTGTTGATCGTTTTCCTGATTGCCAGTTTGCCATTGCAGGTGCGCCATCGTTTTCTGAAAAGGATTATCAGCAATATCTAGGTGGCAAAAAGATACGGGTCATTTTTAATGCAACCTATAATTTACTACTAAATTCTGAAGCTGCAGTAGTTACTTCAGGTACAGCCACTCTTGAAACAGCGCTTTTAAAAATTCCTCAGGCTGTGGTTTATAAAGGTAATCGAATCTCTATAAGCATTGCCCGATTGCTAGTTAATATTAAATACATTTCATTGGTTAATCTGGTAATGGATGATATTGTAGTGAAGGAACTTATTCAGGAAGATTGCTCTGGTGAAAAGATTGGCGATGAACTTGATCTGATTTTGAATAATCAAAGTTATCGTGCCAGGATGATGCAAAATTATGATCAACTGGCAGTAAGAATGGGCACGGCAGGTGCATCTTTGCGTGCAGCAGAACTGATGATTAAGTACCTAAATTGCTGATTAATAAAATTGTCTTCAATGTATTATGGGATCAATCTCAAAAGAACTATTGATCTCCTCTAATAAAGGTTTCAAGAAAAATACTACATTCCCGATAGGATTTTATTATTGGGTATTTGCTATAATTAGAATCTCGATTTGTAGGTAAGATCAGGTGATATGATACTAATCAAGCTGTAATTTTATAGCCATGAAACACTGAGAACCAGAGTTTCATGGCTATAAGAATTATTTTACATTGAAATTAACCTGGTGGTCGCCCCAGATCAGAGAAACAACACCTGTTTTTGCGATCTTGAAGGTCATGCGCTCAGAAAAACTTGCTGATTTACCAGATTTAACTACGACACGCAATACATCATCAGCTTGGCTGTATGCGGTACCGCTAATGTTTGATTTACTGTTAATGATGATGGTCCATTCTTTTTCACCAGGAATAGTCCAGATACCATATCTACCAGCTTTCAAGGCTTTGCCTTCAACTTTTACATCCTTGCTAACTTCCATCCAGGTAGCTTCATTAGCACCTGTACGCCATACTTGACCAAAAGGAGCAATTTCTTTACCGATAGTTCTTCCTTTTACTGCCGGCTGGCTGTAGTCAACTGTAATCTTAACACCTGCAGAGGTAGTTTCAGAAACTTTAGCCGGAGGGCTAGGTCTTTGTGCACATGCTGTAAATGCACTGAAAAGACCTGTGATCATTAATAATACGATTGTTTTTTTCATGTTTATGGATTGGTTTTTAACAAATATATATAAGGTTGATTGTAAAAATGAAATTGAATAATATTATTATAAGAATTATAGGTTGAGCTAGGATGATAGGATGATAGGATTTGAAGATTAAAATTGTTCAATTAAATTATAATTAAATTAACGATTGCCAAATAAGTAATAGATCGATTTTAACACAAAATGGTTTAATCCTGCCTTCCTATAATCCTATTTGCAATGACTTGATCTCGGTTAATATTATCTTGATATCAGTATTGCCAATGTTTTCTACATAATGTTTGGCACCCTGGGCCGCCCAGGATGAAGTACCCGCTTTAACCTCCGAAATTTTTGGCTCTGCACTTTCAGTAAATACTTTGACCTGGCCACCTGAAACCACATAAGAGGATCTTGGAGGATGAGTATGCCAGGTATCCTTTTCTCCAGGCTTTATAAAATATTCTACAATTCTTACGTGTTCATTCTCCATTAGTACCCTGGCCTGATTTGGAGATGTCTGAACGACATCAATGTTCAGTGTGTCTGATGCTTTTTGAGCTGAGGCAACTGTGTCTTTTGTGTTGCTCGGCGTTTTGTTTGTCCCCTGATTACAAGCATATAACAAGGTTACAATGAGCATTAAGAGAATGTGTCTTTTCATCTGAATATTGATTGTTCTTTAATAATTAATTAAAAAAAGCCATGATGTTCTTGAGAAATGAAGATAGGCAATTTCCCTTCATCCCCTCCCGATGGCTATCGAGTCCCATTTCCTTTCATATTAAACTTTTGGTACCTGCCATCCATTATTATACCGAGCTTTCATCAATTGATTGGCTTCAGAATCTGTAAACTGATTTTTTGCGGCATCCCAATACACCTTTTTGCCCGTTTTATAGGCTATATTTCCCATTTGGGCATTAATGGCTGCAATACTTCCAGTTTGTATACCGCATTTTAACCTCGAAATGTCATTGTTGGTAATTGCATCTATGAAATTGACGGCATGGGCTTCATGGGCATTTTTAATTGGCTTAGTGTGAGGAACTTCTGCTATTTTATTGATGCGCTGACCATCCTTGTTTTCAGTTTCCGGGATTACTTTCCAGCCCCCGCGGTTCACAACCAGTGTAGCATTGTTTCCGATAAATGCAATGCCTTCAGTAGATCCATAGTTGCCGCCATCAATACCTGTTGCATGTTCCCAAAGCATGTTAAATCCATCGTATTCATAAACCGTTTGTAAGGTATCTGGAGTTTCTGAAGCATCATCAGGGTAAGCAAACTTACCACCTGAAGCCATTACTGATTTAGGTGCTTTTACGCCCATCGCATACAAGGCAATATCAATTTCATGAACGCCCCAGTCGGTCATCAAGCCACCTGCATAATCCCAAAACCAGCGAAAATTAAAGTGAAAACGGTTCTGGTTAAAGTCGCGTTTTGGTGCTGGACCTAACCACATTGTATAATCTACACCAGCTGGTGCCGCACTATTAGCAATCATTGGTACTGGTTTCATCCATCCCTGGTAGGCCCAGCACTTCACCAGGCGAATCTGTCCTAATTTACCAGATTTCACATAATCGATTGCTTCGGCATATTGCGATCCGGAACGTTGCCATTGACCAACCTGTACTATTTTCCCATATTTTTGTTGCGCTTTGACCATGATTTGACATTCTTCAATGGTATTGGCAATTGGTTTTTCTACATACACGTGCTTACCTGCCGAAACAGCATCTACCATATTCAGGCAATGCCAATGATCAGGAGTGCCAATAATCACTACGTCAATAGTAGGGTCTTCTAGTAATTTTCGATAATCTTTGTATTGCTTTGGACGCTTACCGCGAAGTTTAAATACATCTTCTGTCCGCTGATCAAGTACACTTTGATCAACATCTGCCAGTGCCACACAATTTACCTGAGGAAGTTTTAGATGTGCATTCATATTTGACCAGCCCATCCCTTTGCAGCCAATGAGGCCAAAATTGATTTGATCTGACGCTTTTATCGTTCGGGTAAATGTGCCAAAATCTGAAGCACTTAGGATGTGTGGTAAGCTAACCCCTGCTCCTATGAGCATGGTGTTCTGGATGAATTTTCTTCTGGTATTGTGCATAGTTAATTTTGTTTAAATTCTAATGTAGGCTTTTGAATAAGTTCAAATGTTTCTTCCATTCTAAATTTAGAAAAAAAATTAACAAGAAATAGCTCGGTTCTGAGAATTGTGATGAAATAATAATCCCAGAAAGTTTTTAGGAATTACAGGGAGTTCTATTTTTTGCAATAAAATGACACTCGTTGATCTTGGGTATTGAAATTGCAACGTGATTTAATTTTTGAGATTACAGATGTTATTAATCTTTCTGTAAAAAAATTAAGGCTTCAGATGATTCTGAAGCCTTAATTGTGGAGAATATCAGATTATCCACAAAAGTTTATAAGTCATTGTATTACAGTTAATTATATTATTTATAAAAATAAAGGTGCTATAAAAGTGCTAATTTATTAAATCGATCCCTATTTTTGTCAAATCAATATTTAGGAATGAACAAATATTCAACCCCCAAATTATATAGAGGAAAGGCCATATTGTCTATTCCAAAGGGTAGTTCAAAGTTAAAAGAACTAGCCAAAAACAAGTGGTATGTGAATTATACCTTTAATGGCGAACAAATAAGAGTTACTGGGGGTATTAACAGAATAAAGGATGAGACTGAAAAAGAATATGAGGCTCAGGTAATCTTAGAAAGTATAAAAGGTGATTTAGCGAATGGATATGACCCAAAAGATCATCACAAGTGGGTAGAAAACAAAAAAAAAGAAACATGTACATTGGCAAAAGCTATTATTTTATTTAAGGAATATCATAAAAAACATCATAGTCGCAAAAAAACAATAGCCACTTACTTAAGTAAACTAAATGCTCTTAGTGAGTTTTATCCAGGCATTCTTGTCTCTGAAATAACAACAAGTAACTTAGAAAATTTCATTCAACATAAAGTCGATGAAAAAATTTATAGCAATGGTAGTGTAAAAGCTGCGAAACGTATTTTGAGTACTTTTTTTAATATATGTATTAAGCTTCAATTAATTAATAAAAGTCCATTTCAAGGTTTTGATAATAAAATAAAGAGCCTAAAACTAACAAAGAAACAACATATACCATTCAGCGATGAAGACCTTAAAATCCTTCTTGTTTTTTTAGATAATAATGATAAATATGCAGCTTTTTTTTGCAGAATGATTTACTATACATGCCTAAGACCATCTGAAATCAGAAGCTTAAAAATCGAAAATATTGATTTGATAAAGGGTGAAATTACAATTCCTGCCTCTGTAAAAAAAGTTACGAATAACAATGAAGATGAAAAAATCGCCATTAATGAAAGTTTTAAACCATTTTTGGAACAACTTAATCTTAATGAATATCCGCTTGATTATTATCTGACTGGATGCACTACTAATTTAGTAGGTGAAAAAGAAGTAGGAATGAATACTCCATACAATAAGTTGATTTCTGCACTAAAAAAGTTAGGATTAAATAATAAAGGATATACTCTTTATAGTTTCAAGCATACTTCCAATATTAAAAAATATTTAGCGGGATGGACGCTTTCTGAAATAATGAAGGCCAATAGGCATACTTTAATCTCAACTACAGAGATTTATTTAAAAAATTTAGGGCAATTTGTAGATCTAAAAGAAAAAATAATACCGGTCATTTAATGTCCTTGATTCATAGTTAAATTTTAGTCCCGTCCACTCTTGTGAGCGTAAGCCCCCGATTATCATGGAATTTTTTATTTGGTGTGAAACATAATCAAACTATTCACACTACAAAATTTTGGAATTAGCATATATCTAAGCTAGTCTGAATAGAAAAAAACGGATATCGCCTAATCCCTAATTACGTTTTTTAAAACGATACCAATTTCATATGCATTTTGAGAATTAGTGATGGTGGAGGTAGAGCTGGCTAAATCTGGTTTATAACTCACCTGTATTTCTGATAGTGTTTCTGTTGGCATGGGGATTAAATAAAAAACCCAGTGCTGGTGGGGCATTGGGTAGTAATCTGTATTTCTTTAGACGAATTTAGATTTTAAGATCTAATTCTCTGAATTGCTTGGTAAATCCATTTTGATACGAAGTATGCTAGAGTGATAGATAAAGCAAGACAATGAGCAAGAATTGAAAAGAATCCAGTCAATGTGAGTGTGATAGTATTGTGTTCAAAAGAATCTTCTGGGCCAAACCAAGAAATAGACCAACCCAAAATAAATAGTGTAAAACTTGATATGGAGGCTATTTTGCTAATCGTATTCCTATTTATCATTGCCGCCTTGATCCAACTAATCCATAGATAGACAGGTGGGCCAAGGAATAATAAAATACAAAAAGTAAAAGCAATGTAATCAACCATTTGGTAATTAAAATTAATGTAAATAAATGCACTTATTAATGAACATACATATTAAAAAGACATCGCCAACAAGTCATTCTCTGAGCCGTTAAACACATTATGATCTACTCTTCCGGAGATACCAGGAATCTTAGCCTCTTCTGTATGCTGCCAAAATTTCCATTTGCCTTTTAAAGGATTCCTAAGGGTATTATAATTTGCAACCCATAAATGATGCTTAGGATATCGTTTTTCTAAGTAGCTAGTGTAAAACTTTCTACTTGCATATAA
>CAMDKO010000127.1 GCA_945901155.1 Pedobacter schmidteae | reverse complement strand
GAGAATATGCCATGGCCAACCTATCCAATGATTCTAAAAACATCAAGCTCGCATGAAGAAGGATGTGAACGGTTCTGGGGCATCAATACCAAAGCGTTTTTAGGTAATGATAAAGGTGAACTAAGAGCAATTCTTGTTTCTGATGTAAGTTGGGAACTTGATCCTTTAGGACGTCCGGTAAAGTTCAATGAAGTAGAAGGTTCAGAAAGAGAAATTCCTTGCCAGTTGATATTATTAGCTATGGGTTTCCTTCATCCTCAGCATCAGGGGCTTGTTCAAAACTCAGGACTTGAACTTGACTCAAGAGGAAATGTTAATGCAGTTGAAGGTAAATACCAGACTAATATTCAGAAAGTTTTTGCAGCAGGTGATATGAGACGTGGACAATCTTTAGTAGTTTGGGCCATTTCTGAGGGTAGGGAAGCTGCACGTAAAGCAGATGAGTTCTTGATGGGTCGAACCAATTTGCCAAGCAAGGATCGTATCAATGAATATGTGAACTTATAAATTTATACTAATTATTGGCACCCTGCATTAATCCAGAATGGAGAAAGGCATGGTGTTTTTTATAGTATACCTCTGGCTCTAATGTACTTATTTTCAGCTATTTAATTTTAATTTAGCAAAAAAATCCCATAGCACTATTCCGGCCGATACCACAATATTAAAAGAATGCTTGGTGCCAAATTGTGGGATCTCTAGGCAGGTATCAATTAAATTCATGGCTTCGTCGCTTACACCATTTACTTCATTGCCAAAAATCAGTGCATATTTCATGGAATTATCTGGATTATAATTATTTAGCATGGTACTGTTTTCTGCCTGTTCTATGGCAATGATCGTGTATCCATCCAATTTCAACTCATTTATTGTATCACAAACATCTGCTGAATATGCCCATTCTATTGATTGAGTAGCTCCAAGTGCTGTTTTTTCAATTTCTCGATGCGGTGGTTGAGCAGTAATTCCGCACAGATAAATCTTTTCAATTGCGAAACCATCTGAAGTACGAAAGATCGAACCGATATTATGCATACTTCGTACATTATCAAGAATTACAACAAGCGGAAGTTTTTCCTGCTTTTTGAAGTCGTCAATACCCACGCGGCCAAGTTCTTCTGTTTTTAATTTTCGCATGTTCAAAAATAGCTTGTTCGAATTGAAAGAGCTATATATTTTATTCAAGTTTTTGCAGTATTTTAAACCCTTGGATTAAATCTGGTCTAAATACTAAATATAAATTATGAAGATAGTACAGTCTGAGGCTTTGTTTAAGCATAAGGGGGATGATGTTTTTCTTTTTACCCTTAGAAACAAAGCAGGCGTTGAGGTTTGCATCAGCAATTTAGGAACTATTATACAGTCGTTTAAAGTCCCAGACCGAGATGAAAATGTACTAGATATCGTTCTTGGTTTTGATACGATGGAACACTATTTATCTTCCGAATACTTGAATAATAACTCTTACCTGGGGGCTATTGTTGGCAGATACGCTAACAGGGTAGGTAACGCAACTATAGTAATTGACGGTGAGAGATATCAATTATCACCCAATAGGCCTCCTCATCAAATCCATGGTGGTTTTGAAGGTTTTGAGAGTAAGGTATGGCATATCGAAAATTTAGACCAACTTTCTGAGGGTAAGCTTAAAATGTCGTGCCTAAGCAATGACAATGAAGAAGGCTACCCCGGAAATCTGGAGGTTTCGGTCTGCTTTTCTTTGAATGATGCAAATGAATTGATTATTGATACGGAGGCAATTACAGATAAAGCAACGGCAATCAATTTGACCCATCACGACTACTTTAATCTGAATGGATCTGGTAGGATAGACGATCATTGGGTACAAATACCATCCGGATTATATCTCGGTCAGTATCCGGATAATCTGGCTAATGGCGAAATACTTTCAGTTAATGGAACAAAATATGATTTCAATAGTTCAAGGCAGATTAATAAGGATTGGGACCCTGTTTCAGGATACGACCAATCATTTGTTTTGGATAAAGAATATGGTGCTTACGGTATGGCTGCAGCAGCATATTCTGAAAAAAGTGGAATTAAATTAGAGGTTTTTACAGATGAACCCACTGTTCATTTTTATTCAGGAACGCACCTTGGAATTACAAATGCTAAAAATGGACAGTTATATGAGCCATTTTCAGGATTTTGTTTCGAAACGCAGCATCATTGTAATGCTATAAATATTCCTGAATTTCCTTCAACACTACTTAGGCCCGGTCAGATTTACAGACATAAAACAAGTTATCGCGTTAGTAGTTGATCGGATTTTAATTAGATCTTATTTTCTTCTGATTTAAATGGTTTAAGGTAAAGAACCCTAATGATGAAAGTATACAAATGCCGCAGATAGACCACCATAACAAAGAATATCCACCGTGTTTTATTAATAAGGCACCATAGATCGGACCAATGATCTGGGCTATCGACCAAGATATAGTATAAAGTGCTGCATATTCTCCACGGTTATTTGAATTTGATCTGCTAGTCCAGAAGGTATTCATAAATGGCATAGAGAACATTTCTCCCAATGAAATGAATAAGATTGAAATTACAGCTGTCAAGGCCATTACAGGTAGGATATTCAATAATGAAAATGCAAATCCAGTAATCAGAATTCCAATACCTACAAAAAATAAGGGTGGTCTTTTTCCATCAATTCTGCTGATGAGCAGCATTTCTACCCCAACAATTAGTAGTCCGTTCATTGCCATTAAGCCACCTATAAATTGCTCGCTTAAATTCCATTCAGATTTAAAAAATACGGGTTGCAGGGTAAAAAGCTGGAAGAAACAGGAAGCAAATAGTGTACTTAAAATAATAAAAGCGAGGTATAACTTATCACTGTAGGCAGATGCTAAAACTGGCTTATCATGCTCTTTCAAATTAATTTTAGCTTTTTTCACAGCTGGTAATAATTTTATCAGAATCAAGGCAGCAAGTATATTAGTGAAGCCGTCTACAAAGAAGAGCAAATGGTAGTCTATGGATGCAATAAAACCTCCCATAGCTCCACCAAAAGACCAGCCAAGATTGATTGCCATCCGGTTTAAAGAATAGGAGCGGGTTCGAGTTTTTTCTGTGCTGTAATGGGCAACAGCAGATGAATTTGCAGGCCTGAATCCTTCATTACACATACTTAGAATAAATGTTCCAATCGCTAAACTGAAAAATGTCTCCAAGAAGCTGAGTGTCATGAACATAAAACCGCCACTGATTAATGCTCCAACCTGCAAATAGTAAAAACCGACCTTGTCTGTGATCTTTCCACCAATAAAAGCACCAAATACAGAACCAAGGCCAAAAAGTGCCATGATCATTCCTGCCTGAACAATGCTAAAGTTTAATTTCTGGGTACAGTAAATGGTAAGAAATGGAAACACCATGGTACCGCTCCGGTTTATAAGCATGACCAGCGAAAGGTACCAGCTCTCTTTACTTAGTCCTGAAAAGGCTTTTTTGTAGATATTGAGGGTGTTTGATAGCACAATTCAAAGATAGATGAATGGAAGTTCAGATCATCATAATCTTATAATTTAGATCAATTTGGCTTATAAAGTTTACATTCAGGCCAGTAATTAATTCACAAGAATTTCCCACCATCAAACAGTTTTCCACAAATCTTTCAAAACCTTAACAATCCATTAACTTTATTCTTTTAATAATTATTGGCTTGTCAAAAAAGACCGAACATAAGGAAACTCCTTTAATGTTACAATACAATACAATCAAGGCTAAATACCCTGGTGCATTGCTTTTATTTCGTGTGGGTGATTTTTATGAAACCTTTGGGCAGGATGCTGTAAAGGCTTCAGGAATCCTTGGAATTGTACTCACCAAGCGTGGAAATGGATCCGGAACACATACCGAGCTGGCAGGTTTTCCACATCATTCTTTGGATACTTATCTACCTAAATTAGTTAGAGCAGGTCAACGAGTAGCCATTTGCGACCAACTAGAAGATCCAAAAACAACCAAAACGATTGTAAAACGCGGAGTAACTGAATTGATCACTCCAGGAGTTTCATACAGTGACAATATTATCCAGCAGAATACCAATAATTACTTGGCTTCACTTTATTTCGAGAAAAATTCATTTGGTATTGCATTCATTGATATTTCGACCGGCGAATTTTTAGTAGCCCAGGGCAACGCCGATTATATGGATAAGCTTCTTCAAAGTTTCAAGCCCAGTGAAGTAATTTTTCAGAAAAGCAGGCAGCGTGATTTTGTAGAAACATTTGGCGATCATTTTTATACCTACCACCTTGATGATTGGGCCTATAGCGGAGATTATGCCAGTGAAATTCTCCTGAAACATTCTGAAGTTAATTCTTTGAAAGGGTTTGGTATTGAAAAATTACCCTTGGCTATTACTGCGGCAGGTGTTGCTTTGCACTATCTGAATGAAACGGAACATCGCAATCTTCAGCATATATCTTCAGTTTCAAGAATAGAAGAAGATCGGTTTATGTGGCTTGACCGCTTCACGATTCGAAATTTAGAGCTTATTGGTTCTGCCAATGAGAATGCCGTTAGTTTAGTTGATGTTTTGGACAAAACCTGTTCACCCATGGGTGCACGATTGCTTCGGCGCTGGATCATTATGCCACTTAAAGAACGAAAACCTATTCAAGAGCGCCTAGATGTGGTTGAATTTCTAGTCACTAATGAGGAACTTCGTGAAAATTTGCTTAGTGAATTAAAACAGATCGGTGATTTGGAAAGGCTGATCTCTAAAATTGGACTTCAGAAGGCCAATCCGAGAGAAGTGATGCAGTTAAAACGTGCATTGTATGCCATACTCAATGTGAAAGAGCTTTGTCAGAGTGCAGAAAATTATGCCTTAAAAACTATAGCAGAACAGTTGAATCCTTGCATTTTGATTCGTGATAAAATTGAACGGGAATTAAACCCGGATCCTCCGGTTATGCTGATCAAGGGCAGTGTTATTGCCGATGGAGTTGATGAAGAACTTGACCGCTTACGAAAGATCGCTTTTGGTGGTAAAGGATATCTGCTTGAAATACAAAAACGGGAAGCAGAGATCACCGGTATACCATCACTTAAAGTTGCTTTTAACAATGTGTTTGGGTATTATCTGGAAGTAACGCATACTCATAAAGATAAAGTGCCGGCAGATTGGCTCAGGAAACAAACCCTGGTCAATGCTGAACGCTATATTACACCCGAATTAAAAGAATATGAAGAGCAGATTCTGGGTGCAGAAGAAAAGATTCAGGTATTGGAAACCCGCTTATATAATGAGCTAACCTTTGCACTTTCAGAATTCATCAAACCAATACAGTTAAATGCTCAACTAGTAGCGCAGTTGGATGTTTTATTGAATTTTTCAAATCTAGCCATCAAAAATTATTATGTCAAGCCTCTTATTGATGACAGTACCATTATCGATATTAAAGGCGGCAGACACCCGGTTATAGAAAAGCATCTTCCTGCTGGCGAAGAATACATTACGAATGATGTCTTTCTGGATAACGATAATCAGCAGATCATCATCATTACTGGTCCGAATATGTCGGGTAAGTCGGCCTTGTTAAGGCAAACTGGATTGATCGTATTAATGGCGCAAATGGGATGTTTTGTACCTGCAAAAGAAGCTCAGATAGGAATTGTAGATAAGATATTTACCCGTGTTGGAGCATCTGATAACCTTACTTCAGGCGAATCAACCTTCATGGTTGAAATGAACGAGACGGCTAGTATTTTGAATAATCTATCACCCAGAAGCTTGATTCTTATGGATGAGATTGGTCGAGGAACCAGTACCTATGATGGGATCTCCATTGCGTGGTCAATCGCTGAATATCTTCATAATCACCCAACAGCACATGCAAAAACATTGTTTGCTACCCATTATCACGAGTTGAATGAATTGACAAACTCATTCAACAGAATTAAGAATTTTAATGTTTCGGTAAAAGAATTAGGCAACAAGGTTATTTTCCTTCGTAAACTGGTTCCCGGTGGGAGTGAGCATAGTTTTGGTATTCATGTTGCAAAAATGGCTGGCATGCCTCAGAAATTGGTTAATAGGGCCAATGAAATCCTGAAACGACTGGAGCAGGAGAGAACCGGAGGCGAAGATATTAAGGATAGCCTCAAAAAAGTTCAGAAACAGGCTTATCAGTTACAGATGTTCTCAATAGATGATCCGGTATTGGTTAAAATCAGGGATATGTTAAACAACCTGGATGTAAATACGCTCACACCGGTTGAGGCATTAATGAAGTTGGATGAGATACAGAGGGTGCTGAAGGCTTAGTATTGAGTAGTGAGTAGTGAGAATCAAGAGCCAAGAACCAAGAATCAAGACAAAGGATCAAAGATCAAGGACAATTTAGTGCTAATTTGAAGTTTACCGATTTTTCCCATGTTCAGACCTCTGACTTCAGACAACAGATAACAGATAACAGACAACAGAT
>CAMDKO010000126.1 GCA_945901155.1 Pedobacter schmidteae | reverse complement strand
TGCGCAAATTATCCCTAGAAAATAGAAAAGAAGACAGTTCCGAAAGATTGGAATTTAGCCATTTATGATTAGGAGTTAAAAAACCTTGCTTTGGTCTGCTTGAAATAGATTCAGCAATACTTGCGGGCAGTTTCTTTTTCAATAGCTGTCTTAAATAATTTTTGGATTGAAAAGGGTGCTTATTAAAATGAGCTGACGAGTTTAATACTACTTCAACGAGTTCATGATCTAAATATGGAGTTCGAGCCTCAACGCTGCAGGCCATCATCATTCGGTCGGTTTTAACCAGCAGATCGTCTGGAAGCCAGGTAAGCAGGTCGAGCATCAAACTTGATTCAAGATTGCCTGCATTGGTTTTGAAATGTTGTAAAAAATCATAAAATTGATTTTCGTAATTACCGCTTGGTCTTTTATCGGGGTTTAAAAATTGGTTACTCAGATTTGGACTTAAAATAGAAGTCCAGCGGGAAGTTCCGGTATCTTTTTTAAACGAGCTTATGCTTTGCAGTTTGTTTTTTATTCGGTCAAATTTGTGAATTCCTAACTCTGAAATACTATTCAGAAGCATTCCTGCACATTCAAAAGGCAGTTTTCCTAAGCCGTAATAATATTTTTCGTACTCATAATGATCATAGCCATGGAAGAGCTCATCGGCTCCCTCACCCGATAAAACTACGTTCACATGTTCGCCGATTGATTTGGCAATCAGGTAGGTTGGGATAATTGCCGAATCGCCCAGAGGCTGATCTCCATGAAAAATAGATTTGGAGAAATTATCAATACTGATATCTTCCAAGTTGAGGCTTACCAGCTCAAGGTCTAAGGCTGAAGCAACCTGTTTAGCATAGCTTGATTCATCGATTGATTGCTCAGCGAATCCTACATTGAATGCTTTAACTTTTTTCCCGGCTAGTTCATGCATGTAACAGGCTAGTAAGGATGAATCGATACCGCCGCTAAGAAGCAGCCCGATATCAACATTAGAAACAAGCCGGTACTTGATACTTTTTTCAAGTAGTTTATCTATTTCTTCTAGTTCAGGAATATCTTTTCGCTGCCCAACATGATCAAACATATTCCAGTAGGTGCTTGATTTTCCCTGATTCTTCTTAAGATCATAACTGAAAAGTTCTCCTGCTTTGATCTGCCTAACATTCTTATAAATGGTTTGAGGACCAGGAATATATTGGAGTGATAAAAAATTGAGCAAGCTTTCCTCATTTATTTCTAGTGGGATAGTTTGGAAGGCATGAAAGAATTTGACTTCTGATGAAAAGATGATCACCTTTTCATTTTCAAAAATGAATAATGGCTTTTTACCAAGTCTGTCGCGGGCAAATACTACTTCATTAAGTACTCGATCATAAATGACCAATGCAAACATTCCCCTTAGATATTTGCAGAATTCCTTGCCATACTGAGCATAAGCAGCAAGAATTACTTCAGTATCGCTTGCTGTTTTGAAGGTATGCCCAAGGTTTTGTAAGGATGACCTGAGCTCTTGGTAATTAAATATCTCGCCATTAAAAACAAGCACATACCATTCGTCTGAAGATTGAAAGGGTTGATTTCCATCAGCAGAGAGGTCAATAATCGATAATCTGCGATGGCCAAAGCAGATTCCATTTTCAGACCATATACCTTGATGATCAGGGCCACGGTATTCCATGTGGTTTAGCGCTTGACCAATCGGTTCAATAAATTCTGAATGGAAATCAGGATTGTTTTTTTTTGAGATTACTCCGATAATACCACACATAATCAGGATAGTAGGGGCTTCATAAAACCTATGTGGTAATCAGTGCTGATCATTTCTTTATTTTCGACTCTTGATAACTTTTGCCGGAACACCTCCAACAATACTGTAGGGTGGAATATCTTTCGTTACTACGCTGCCGGCTGCAATAATTGATCCGCGACCAATGGTTACGCCTGCCAGAATTACTGTGTTTGCGGCTATCCAGCAATCGTCTTCAATTTTTACAAACTCCCTTTTCACTCCTTGCTCTTTTATGGTCAGATCGGGTCTATCAAATAGATGATTCTCTGCATAAATACTTACCCTGGGCGACATCATCACATTATCACCAATCTCAATATAACCTGAACAGCCGATATATGAATATGGACCAATGCTTGAATTATTGCCTATTTTTAGTCCTTCGCCAATTGCTGAACCGTAGATATTTGTTGGCCGTATGATTGCATGTTTTCCAATAGTTACACGATCGCCAGCTACAATACCTCTATAGGTCATACAGTTTACTTCGGCATAATCTTCTACAATAAAATCGCGCCCGACGCTTAAATGGCGAGCATATCGAATAGAGGCTCCCTTGCCTACCATTACCCAGCCTTTTGAGCTTTTAAAGAATAAACGCTCAAACATTCCGCGTATGAAAAAAAATGAAAGCCGGAAAAAGGTTGTCAGGATATCAGCAGTATGCCATTCTGAAGGGAAACGTTCCAGTATAAATTTGTATCGTCGCAGGAATGAAGTTTCTGATTTCATATAGTTTTGACAAGAAGATAGGTTATTTTGAGTGCCTGCTTATCAGGTTTTCAAAATTTATCTCTACAAATTTAAAAATGTATCCGGATTATAAGTAGGAATTTGGTGTGCTATAATTGGAATAGCTTAATTCATGCTCAATCATATTTTCAATGATCTCATTCAGGCCAAGTTTTGCTTCCCATTGCAACTCATTAGTCGCTTTGCTCGGATCTGCTCGTCCTACCTGAAGATCTGTAGGTCTTCTTAGAACTTCGTCTATCACCACATGGTTGTCCCAATCAAGATCAAGAATTTTAAATGTAATGTCAATAAATTCTTTCAGTGTATGGCTTTTTCCTGTTGCAATGATATAATCTTTTGCTTGATCTTTTTGCATCATTAGCCACATTGCTTCTACATAATCTGGTGCCCAGCCCCAATCGCGTTCAATATTGATATTACCCAGACTAATTGTATGAGATTGATTACGATATATTTTACAAGCACCTGAAATAATTTTTTTAGTTACGAAGTGATCCGGTCTTAGCGGAGATTCGTGGTTAAAAAGAATTCCTGTACAGGCAAAAAGGTTGTAGGCTTCGCGGTAGTTATCTATTTGCCAGAATGCTGTTGCTTTTGCAATGGCATACGGACTTCTTGGATGAAAAATAGTATTTTCGTTTGCAGGAATAAAACTGTCTCCAAAACACTCGCTTGACCCTGCATTGTATAATTTAATAGGCAAATTGCTGAATCGAATTGCTTCCAAAAGATTGAGGTTACCGGTACTTATACTTTCATGAGTTTCATGAGGTTGATCAAAGGATAGTCTGACCGAGCTCTGCCCAGCTAAATTATACACTTCGTCAGGTTTTATTTTGCTGATGCATTCAAGCGTATTACCAAAATCAGTGATATTGATGGAAACCAGGGTAATATCGTCTTTGATCCCTAGGTTAATTAAATTGACGAATGAAGATGTCTGAGCATCTCTAGAGGCTCCATAAACCTGATACCCCTTGCCCAGTAAGAATTTAGCAAGGTATGAACCATCTTGTCCGGAAACCCCGCATATTAAAGCTTTCTTCACTTATTTAGTTTAAAAATGTTTATTCTTTGCAGAATAACACCGTAAATGATAAATAATTTACGAAAATGCTAAAATTTATTGACAGCTGATTGAAATGTTTTAATTAATTCTTGAGTATTTTTTTCCCAGGAAAATAATTTAAGTCTTTTTGTGCCTTTTTGGATAAGTTCTTGCCTTAATCCAGGGGTTTCAATAAGTTCTCTTATTTTAAGACTAATGTCTTCAACGTTAAAAGGGTCAAAGCATAAAGTGGCATCACCACCCACTTCAGGAAGGCAGGTGTTGTCTGAAACAATTACTGGTATTTGATGATGGAATGCTTCAAGCACTGGCAGTCCAAAGCCTTCATTAATTGACGGAAAAACATACATTTCTGCATATTTATAAAAATAAGCTAGATCGTTATCGCTTGCATAGCCAGTTATTATGACATGATCTTTTAATCCCAACCTATTTATAGTTTCATGAATGGCTTCACTATCGTCCATGTCATGTTTTGGACTAGGTTGTCCAACTAATACTAGTGAGTAGTCGGTATGTCCTGCCAGATGAATGAGCTTAAAGGCTTCAATTAGGCGTATTAAATTTTTTCGTTTTTCGAGTGTACCTACATGTAAAATAAATTTTGAAGTGGGCATTGAAAAACTGGGAACATAGCCTGGTTCAGGATCGGCAACTGCCATCTTTTTGGGAGCCAGATGAATGGCCTTAATTTTATCCTTGTGAATACCTGTGAAATGAGAAATTCTGTTTCTGGTATACTCTGTAATAGTTATAATGAGGGGTGCTTTTTTTGCAGCATTTACTCCAATCCACTTGAATAATTTCAGCCAGCTTGAGTTATAATGGCTGGAGTACTCGTAAAAAAAAGCATCGTAAAAAACTGGAATGGCTTTAAATCCGGGTGTGAAATAGGGTACAAAATAATCTGTACAGAACAGGATATCAACGTTGTTTATCCGTGCTTTTATAGGAAGAATTACTTGTTTCCAAATAATAAATCGGATGTGTTCAATTAGTTTTAATAGTTTAAAACGTCCGGTATAAACGGGGAATGAGGTATCAAAATATACGAGGTCACAATCGTAATTGCCGCTTTTAAATTGGTGATATATTTCTTCTAAATACGTTTTGGAACCTGTTTTTGCGATCCGAAGATCACGTATATCAATTCCAATTTTTATTTTTTTGGGCATTTAAGACGGTATATGTTCAGTAAAATTAGATAATAAAATGTATCTATGAATTATTTCTAAACTATTCTTGATTCTTATTCTATTTTCGGTTCAGAGATCATGTGTATGAAAAGCCCAGATAAAAACCAGCTCAGGTAGGAAATATATACCGATGATTCTAATTCTGAGGTAAGCAATGGGATAATGAAACCGATTTTCATCAAAAGAAGACTCAAACATACCTTCTTTTCTTTCCCTGTCAATTTAGGATACCATTCCCAGCATGTTTTAATAAAATATACGTGTATCCAAAGGTAAAGCAATAAAGTTATGATACCGGTTTGTACGCCAATAATGATGTACTGATTCTCTCCTCCTACCGTATCACTTAGGCTTGAGGCAACTCTGCCTGAATTTCCAAGTCCAAGGCCTAATGGATTTGCCAAAATAGCCTCTGCACCTTCAATCCAGGCAAGAACATGTCCTATACTTGATGGATTAGTGAAGGTTATTGTTTCCATGACAAATTCATACAGATCAGGATTCATGATGAGCATAAAAAATATAAAATACAATAAGACCAAGATCCCTAAGCCATAAATTATTTTTAGTACCACCTTCTTTTTAGTGATCAGGGCATAAATGAAGATCATGATGAAATAACTTACTAATGATGATCTAGACAGTGCAAAGAAGATGGCAAACTGGGTAGCGATTATTGCTAGTATTCCAAATTTGTCTAGTTTAATTTGGTTATCATCAGTTGTATATAGGCCTGCAGCAATTGCCAGGGCTAGTAATGTTGCAGCGGCAAATTCCAATGGGTTAGCAAAAAAACTGCCAAATCGTTTCAGACCGTTGGATGTTTCAAAAGTCCAGGAAAGTCCATGATTCCCAGTTGTCTCCTGATTGAAATAATAAAAATTATAATCTGCATAGCCGGTTAAATTCTGAAAGTGCTGATCCGTTATAATTTCGAAGAATAAAACAGCTGCTGCGCATATAAATACAGCTAGAATGTAGTGAAAGTATTTGCTTATGTAAATTTTTGCCGGATCAAATAAACGACCTGCAAAATAAATGAATGTAAAGAAGCTGGAGCTTTTAAATGCAATAAGCTTGTTTACAAAACCGTATGTGCCAATTGGTAATAGCACGTAGAGTAAGGTATATATAAAGAAGGCTAGTATAGCATAATCAACTGATTGCAATCTAATTCTTCTGTTTAACTCCCATATACTTGTACCTAAAGTGATCAGAATTATCAGTTCTTTTAGAGGCTGCATAAAAGGGATTATACTTCCAAAGCCCAGTTGCAGAGCAACTGAAAGGCTTGTGGTATAGATGGGCAAACCCAAAATCAAAAACACTAAAATACCTTGGCTATTCCTAGAAAAAAGATTTTTTAAAGAGATCAGGAAGGACGAAAAATAAATGAGAGGGAATATAAACATTCTTGCCTTAACTTGTTTTGAATATGAAGATCTCTATCCGCAATTCTAGTAAAATTAAATGAATTATTGATTTTGGAATAAATTATCTGTTGGTTTTATTTGGTTGCACCTGCCTGATTGTTTCAGATTATATGTTTATTAATGACGCATTTGCGTTTCAAGTAAAATAATCCTTTATTTTTGCTCACATAATGAATACTAAGAACCTACTAATTGCTGCACTGGCAAGAAATTGCGAAGATTCTTTGAAGGTTAATATTCCTTTGATTGAAAAACTTAGAGCTCAATTTACTTGGTCTGAGGTTGTGGTAGTAGAAAATGATAGTATTGATGGCACAAAAGAATTATTAAATGACTGGAAGATAAAATCTAATCATGTTACTATAATTTCAACAGATTATGGGACTAAAACAATTCCGGATAAAAGT